>JARKQW010000016.1 GCA_029974695.1 Syntrophobacteraceae bacterium
CCGAAAAGCCCGGACCACGTTAAGTCACGGGGTCAAAGTAACCACCAAGGACTATCCTCGGTCCTTTCCCGTTGCCGCACGCGCAACAGTCTACCGAGACTCGAGCATATTTTCATCACTGGGGGTGCATCGCCGGCCCCCGATGCATGACCGTTAAGCTTAACATGCTGTCCAAAATCTGGGGGGAATTATACCCCGAGCGCTTCGTCAACGGGCCTCCCCAAATCAACCCTTTGCCGAAGGGGGTTTGGATCAACCCACCCCCTCCGGGGAGAATCGAGGAAAGCCTTGCCTTGCAGGCAGCAACTTCGTCGGCACTGTGAGGCGATTGCCGGGCTGCATGAGCCTCCCGCGACCTGACGGCTCGGAGTGAGCCGTCCGGACCGCCGAGGATGGGTCCCCCAAGACTCGTCGGAGGCGGTTCGGACGGCGGCGGCACACGACGTTTCTTCATGACGGTCTTAAAGACCACTTGCCCACAGACGCCATCAAAGCGTACGGGCGAGCGTCACGCTGTTCACTAATTTTCTGAACCGGGTGTCTCAAAACGCTTGACACATTCCGCCGGGACGAACCCCTGGGGCAACCGGCGATCCCGCCTGGGTTTCGAGACTTCCGAGACCCTGAGACGTGTTTTGTTGTGACGATGGAAGACGCCGGTCTATGGGTGTTTGTGCTCTTCACCGGGCGCGCCGTTACAGGACACAGACTTGGCCCTCATCTTTCCCAAAGTGGGGACTATGTGGGGACAAAATAGGTATCGAGCAAAAAGGGGCTACGGCGGATTCTCCGTAACCCCTTGATTTTACTGGTGGGCCGTCAGGGGATCGAACCCCGAACCTCCTGATTAAGAGTCAGCTGCTCTACCAATTGAGCTAACGGCCCGATTGCCTCGGGAGTATGCTGGTACGCCCGCCCCGACTCGTACGGGGGACCTGCGGATTCTAAGTCCGACGCTCTATCCTGCTGAGCTACGGGCGCAACCTTCACGTACCAAAGGAGTTGTTATCTAAAATAAAACCCGCCAACGTGTCAAGAGCTTTTTCTCGGGTTCTCTTTTCCCCTTTTCTCCCGGCGGTCACCCGTTCGCATTGTCAACGTCCCGGGGTTTGACTATGATAAGAACCTCGGCCCCGGACCCAATCTGAGCCGGGAAAACCGACCGGCCGGAACCCCTACACGGAGTCTCCCTCCATGCATTTTGAAGGAACGGACCGCTATTACCTGAACCCGGAGCTGCGGGAAATCGTCAACATTGCCATCGCCATGGAAAAGCCCCTTCTGCTGACGGGGGAAGCCGGGACGGGAAAGACCCAGCTCGCCTTCGAGATCGCCCGGGCCCTGGACTACGGCATGGAGGAGGCTCGATGCAAGTCCACATTCAAGGGCGAGGAGCTCTGCTACGTATACGACACCGTCCTGCGCTTGAACGATTCGCGGTTTGGCTCGGGAGACTCGGGCCGGGATGTAAACGACATCTGGAGCTACCTGCGTTTCGGGCCCATCGGCCGCGCTTTCCTTGCCGAAGATCGCCGGGTGCTCCTCCTGGACGAGATCGACAAGACCGATTCCGACACCCAGGACAACCTCCTGGATGTCCTCGAAGACAGCTCGTTCGTCATCCGGGAGATCAACCACAAGGTGCAGGCCCGTTTCAAGCCCGTCATCCTCATTACCAGCAACGCCAAGAGGGAGTTGTCGGACCCGTTTTTGCGCCGCTGTTTCTGTCATCACATCCCCTTCCCTTCCCCCGATGAAATGGTGCGCATCGTCCGGCTCCACTTCCCCGAGATCGGTGAGCCCTTTCTCGAGGCCTGCCTGACGAGCTTCTACCGCCTGAGGGAACAGGGATATGAAAAACCCCCTGCCACCGCTGAGCTCCTGGACTGGATCGGGGCCATGCAACGGGCGGGGGTCCGGGCTCCCGGCGCCGGCAGGGAGATCGCCTACCCCGGCACCCTTCTCAAGCGCACCCAGGATCTTCTCAAGTACAAGGGAACCTGGAAGCCGGGTCGTTTTTGAGGTCCGGAGACTTTTCGGCGCCGCCCCGCGCCTTTCCGCCCAAGTCTCCCGGAGGAAGAGCGTTTCCGCCATGATCGATTTCTTTTACCAGCTTCGCCGGGCGGGCATTCCCGTGAGTCTCCGCTACGTGCTCGAGCTCTACCGGGGACTCCAAAGGGGCCTGGCCGCGAACCTGGACCAACTTTTTCTCCTCTCCCGCCTCATTTTTGTCAAGAAACTCGAACACTACGATGCCTTCGAACAGGTTTTCAGCTCCTTTTTCCTGGGACGCGAAACCGAGGGAAAACCCATGGACTGGGAGGACCTCCTGGCGGGAAAACCCTTCCATGACTGGCTTCGAGACCAGATCGGGCAGGGGCTTCTGACCCCGCAGCAGCTTCGGGATTACGACACGGAAGAGCTCCTCCGAAGGTTTTGGGAGACGGTGCTGGCCCAGAGGGGCGAGCATCATGGGGGAAACACCTGGGTGGGCACCCGAGGCAGGTCTCCCTATGGTCACGGCGGGCTCCACGGGGGAGGTGTGCGGGTCCACGGCTCGGGTCTTTACGGCACCGCTCAGAAGGTCATTGAAAAACGCAACTACCTGCAGTACAGCGGGGCGTCCCGTCTTTCCACGGAAAACCTTCGCCAGGTCCTAGCCTCCCTCAAGAGCCTACAGCCTGCGGGGCCCGAAACGGACCTGGACGTGGACGAGAGCATCGCCTTGACGGCCCGCAACGGCGGGGAGATCGAACTGGTGTTCCGGCGGGAGCTTCGCAATCGGTTGAAGGTCATGGTGTTCCTGGACAATGGCGGCTGGTCCATGGCTCCTTACGTGAACCTGGTGCGCACGGTTTTTCGTCGCGTCCGGGATGTTTGCCGGGAGCTGAAGGTTTTCTACTTTCACAACTGCATCTACGGAACCGTGTACGAGGACGAGCCCCGCACCCGGGGCGTCCCGTGGGAAAAGCTCTTGAACGAATCCCGGGATTCGAGGGTCATTCTGTTCGGAGACGCCAACATGGCCCCGGCGGAGCTCATGGCCTCGTACGGCTCCCTGGACGTGCACAGCATGGTTAGAAAGCCGGGCATCCAATGGCTAAAAGAGCTGCGAAACACTTTTCCGTGCAGCGTCTGGCTGAACCCCATCCCCAAGGATCGCTGGTCCCGGGAAAGCAGCACCATCCGCACCCTGGGGCGCATTTTCCCCATGGAGGACCTCACCCTGGGGGGGATCCAGGCGGCAGTAGCGGTGCTCAACACCCAGGGCCGGGCGCTGGATCGTTAAGGACCTGGGCACTTCAAAGGATGGATCGTCGGACCTCATGAGTTACCTTGACCAGGAAGTGCGCCGGTTGCTGGGACGGGCCGTTCAGGGATACGGGCTCATCCGGGACGGGGACCGTATCGCAGTGGCGGTATCCGGGGGCAAGGACAGCCTCCTGCTCCTCTGGCTGCTCCGGGAGCGCCTGGCTAGAATCCCCATTCGCTACGACCTGGTTGCGGTGCACGTGGACCCGGGATTCGACCAGGAGACCTCGGAACGCCTCGAGGCCTTTTTCCGTTCCGAAGGGTTCGACTACGAGATCCTTCACACCGACCACGGAATCCGGGCTCATGGCCCGGAAAACCGGGAGAACCCCTGCTTTCTGTGCGCGAGACTTCGCCGCACCGCCCTCTTCCAGGCGGCTTCCCGACTGGGGTGCGGAAAGATCGCCCTGGGTCACAACCAGGATGATTTCATCGAAACCTTCTTCATCAATATCTGTTACAGCGGCCAGGTGTCGACCATGGTGCCCCGGCAGTCTTTTTTTGGCGGCGAGATCGTCGTGATTCGCCCCCTGGCCCTGGTGCCCGCCGCCCGGCTGCGGCGTCTGGCCGGGCAACTGGGGCTGCCCGTCCTGGAGAACCCTTGCCCCTCGGCGAAAGCAAACAAGCGTCACGAGGTCCGAAGCCTTCTCCGGGACCTTTACCGGAAGAATTCCAAGGTACGGGGAAACGTGTTTCACGCCATGAGCCACATCAACACGGAGTACCTTCCGCCCCCCCTGAGGCCCCAACACCGAAAGAATCCACCTCCACCCGAGACAACCGAGGACGAGCCATGAACTCGAAGAAGACCTTTTACCTGATCGACGGGAGTTCTTACATCTACCGTGCCTTTTATGCCCTGCCCCGTCTCACCGGTCCCCGGGGCATGCCCACCCAGGCGGTAAACGGTTTTGCCCGCATCCTCCGGAAGGTCCTTCGTGAGAAAGAACCCGATTACGTGTGCGTGGTCTTCGACGCACCGGGCCCCAATTTTCGCCATTCCCTCTACGAGGCCTACAAGGCCACCCGCCAGAAGATGCCCGAGGACATGGCGGTGCAGATTCCCTACATCAAGGACCTGGTGCGCTGCTGGGGAATTCCCCAGCTTGAAGTCGCCGGGTACGAGGCCGACGATCTCATCGCGGCCCTCACTCGAACGGCCCGGGAAAAAGGAGTGGACGTGACCATTGTGTCCGGGGACAAGGACCTGCTCCAGCTCGTTCGAGATCCCTCGGTCCGGCAGTGGGACCCTCAGAAGGACAAGGTGTACGAGGAGAAGACCGTCGAGGAGCGCTTTGGAGTCCAGCCCGCTCACATGCGGGATTACCTTTCTCTGGTGGGGGACAGTACGGACAACGTTCCCGGGGTCAAAGGGGTGGGCGACAAAACGGCTCGGCAGCTGCTCGAACGGTGGAAAACCCTGGACAATCTCTATGCCCACCTCGAGGAGGTCTCCCGGGAGTCCTTGAGAAAGACCCTCGGCGAGCACAAGGAGGAGGCGTACCTTTCCTGGGAACTGGTTGCCCTCAAGAGCGACGCCCCCGTCGAGGAGGATCTTTCCCGTTATACCCCTTCACCTGTTCTGGGACCCCGGCTGAGGCGCCTCTATGAAGAATTGGGCCTTCGAAAGCTCCTGGAAGAATTGCCCCAAGAGGAAGCAGACGAGGCCCCCGCCTCGACCGAAGCCGTGGAAAAGCCCCCGTGGGAAGATCGAAGGGTGACGAGCATCGAGGAATTGCACCGATTGGTGGAGCGCCTTAGAGGGGAAGAATCCTTCAGCTTCTCCCTGGATGTCGCGCCCTCCAACCCGATGAGGGCCGACCTTCGCGGGATCGCCTTCTGCCGGGAAGATCGCGTTTCCTATTATGTCCCCTTGGCGGAGAAGGACGCCGGGGACGGCTCGGGAATTCCTCTCCAAGCCGTGCTCGATGAAATCCGGGAACTCTTTGGCCGGAGCACCCCCGTAAAAATCGGCGCCGACCTCAAATCCTCGTGGATCATCCTTCGACGCTACGGGGTCGAGCTCTCGGGGATGGACCTGGACCCCACGGTGGCGAATTACCTTCTGGATCCCGGTGCCCAGGGCCATAGCCTCGATCGGCTTGTTCAGGAACACTTGGGCGAGACGATTTCCGGAGGCAATGAATCCCGGAATACGGAGGGACCCGCCCCGCCGTCTTCGAGCAGGAACGCCCCAGCCGCCTCCCGGGATGCGGTGCTCTGCCGTCGTCTCGCCCCCGTTTTGCGCAGAAAGCTCGAAGAAACGGGTCTCTATCCCCTCTACCGGACCCTCGAGTTTCCCCTCATTCGAGTCCTGGCGGACATGGAATACCGGGGAATTCGAGTGGATTCCCGGCGGCTCGAAGACCTTTCCCTAGAGCTGGAGAAGGCCATGGACCAGAGAGCGGGCGTCATCTTCCAGCTGGCCGGGTGTTCGTTCAACATCCAGTCTCCCAAACAGCTGTCCCACATCCTGTTCGACAAGCTGAACCTGAGGGTCCTCAAGAAGACCAAGACCGGACCTTCCACCGACGTGAGGGTGCTCGAGGAGCTCGCCGGGGACCATCCCATCGTGGAACAGGTCCTTGCCTTCCGCAGCCTGGCAAAGCTTCGAGGGACTTATGCCGAGTCCCTTCCCCGCCTGGTCCATCCCGAGACCGGGCGCATCCATACCTCGTACAACCAAACGGTGGCCGCCACGGGGAGGCTGAGCAGCTCGGACCCGAACCTTCAGAACATTCCCATCCGGTCCGAGGAAGGCCGGAAGATCCGGGAGGCTTTTGTGCCGTCGACCGGGTCCCTGTTGCTGTCGGCCGATTACTCACAAATCGAGCTTCGGATCCTTGCCCACTACAGCAGGGACGAGCACCTGACCGAGGCCTTCCGTACCGGCGAGGACGTCCACCAGCGCACGGCCATGGAGCTGTTCGGGGTCGCCGCCGACCAGGTGCTTCCCGAGATGCGGCGGCGGGCAAAGACCGTCAACTTCGGAATCATCTACGGCATGGGCCCTTTCGGACTGGCTCAGAGGTTGCGAATCCCCAACCCGGAGGCCAAAAAAATCATCGAGCAGTATTTCCGGCGATACGAAGGGGTCCGCAAGTTCATCGACGACTGCGTCGAGCAGGCCCGGCTGCGGGGATACAGCGAGACCCTCCTGGGAAGAAGGCGTCCCATTCCCGAGTTGCAGAGCCGCAACCAGAACATGCGCCAACTGGGGGCGCGCCTGGCCATCAATACTCCCGTGCAGGGAACGGCGGCGGACCTCATCAAGAAAGCGATGATCGACCTCTTTCAGGCCCTCGAAGGCCGGAAGATGAAGACGGCCATGCTGCTCCAGGTCCACGACGAGCTGGTTTTCGAAGTACCCCGGGGGGAACTGGAGGAAGCCAAGGAGCTCATTCGAGAGGGCATGGAAAAGGTTTGGGAGCTGGCGGTGCCCTTGCGGGTCGATATGGGCTGGGGGACCAACTGGGCGGAGGCTCACCCGTAGAGGGGTAAAAAAAGCCGTCTCGCATGAGACGGCCCAGGCTTGCCCGTAAAATGAATATCTGCGAACGGGAGTTTAGCTCCCGGCTTTGGCCTTTTCGAGCTCGGCTCGGAGTCTTTCCACTTCAGCCTTGTAGCGTTCGGCCTCATCTTTGGCCTGAGCTCCTTCGGCTTCCTTCTTCTTCGGGAATGGGAGCTTATCCTTCACCTCGTCGTAGCCCAGGTAGGCCGCCATGGCACCGCCGACCAGCAGCATCAGGGGCACGGCCCCCGCCATGAGCTGCATAAACTTGCCGAAGAAGGCAAATATCCCGATGAGCCCCAGGAACGCTGCAACCAGTCCACCCACAAACACCTTCATAATCCTTCCTCCTTCTCCTAAATTCGCGGCTTGAAGAGACGATATTCCTTTCTTAACGGTTTGATTCTCCTGGCAAATGAACGTGTGGCATCCACAGGGCCACCGGCGAAAAAGTGGCTAATGCTTAGCACGCTCCCCCGTAGAATGCAAGTGGAAATTCTGGTCTATACGCTGATGGATTCCCGCACAAGCGGACCCGGAATCCGCAGACGTCAGTTCAGGTCGATGACCACCTGATCGTTGGGAATCTCCTCCATCCTGTCCAGGACGAACCTCTGGATCTTCCTCAAATCCGACGCCAACTCGAGGCTGCAATACTGTTCGAAGGTGCCTAGAAAGCTGTCGACCTTCCGGTAGAGCTTCTTGTCCAGGTAAATCCTTCCTTCCCTTTCCTCGACGGCTTTCAGGGCAGGCAGGGCTTCGAGGACGAGCTCGAGGGTCTGCCAGATCAGGGCGGGGCGATCCGAGAGGATGCGCAGAAGCTCCTGTCTATGATTTAGATACAATTGGGTGAATTCCCGAGCCGTCCGGTCCGGCACCCGGATCTCGTCCAGGATTCCCCCGAGGTTTCGAACGGGAGCGCTCTCCTCCGTGATTTCCGTCGCCGTCGAAGACTCCTCGGGCGCCTGCGCGACAAGGTCGGACTCGACGGCGATTCGGGGTTCGGCGGCAAAAGATCCCACTGCGGCAACCAGTCCCAGGAAAGCCGGGAAAAGAGCTCTTCGTGCACGTACGGTCATAAAATTTCCTTTTCCCATCCCCGACCTATTTTGTTATGGTGACCCGGGGGTCGGTCTCGCATCCGGTATGATTCCAGACGATTCCACTCACGGCACCAGTCGAGGAGCGATGAGATTAGTAGCACTTCTGAAACGAAAGCGATTTTGGGTCGCTGCGTCGGTCGGGTTCTTCATCCTGGTTTACACTATCAAAAAAGCAGACCTTGAAACCCTCCTCGAGAACTTGCAGGACATTGGGCGGGGGTGGGCCCTGGTAGCCGTTGCGGCCGGGCTCGTCAGCTATCTGTGCATTGCCGCCGTCCTCCACTACCTGCTCCGAGGAACGAACCATAGCCTCCCCTTTTCGACCACCTTTCGCATCTCCCTGCTCTCTTGCACCCTCAATTACATTTGGGCCATGGGCGGGCTCAGCGGAGTGGCGGCCAAGGTGTACCTTCTTGCCAAGGAAAACATTTCCCCCAGCAGCACCCTTTCCATTTCCATGGTTCACGGTTTTCTGACCAACACGGTGGCGGTCCTGTTCATCTACCTGGGCTTTTTCTTTTTTTATTCCAAGAACAAAATGAACGCCGAGCAGATGGAACTGGCCGTCGTCCTTCTTCTCTTCGCCTTTGTCCTCACCTGGCTGACCATCCAAACCATGATCCACGAATCGTTCCGCAAGCGCTTATGGCAGTTTTTGCTCTATATTGCAAACGCCGTTTGCAGGAAGCTGCGCCGTCCCCACTGGATCAAGCAGGATCGGGCCGAGAGCTTTTTTCGGCATTTCAATGCCAACATGAACCTCCTGGTGACCAATCGGCGGATTCTGCTGGCCCCCGCCAGCTACGCCCTGCTGGACTGGTTCTTTATGTTCCTGTGTCTGAAATATGCGTTCTACGCCGTGCACTATCCCGTGGACAATTGGACCCTGCTGGTGGGTTTTTCCGTGGGGATCTTTGCCAATCTCTTCTCCCTGACCCCGGCGTCCATCGGCATCATGGAGGGGTCCATGGCGGCTTCCTTCTACTGGATGGGCCTCGATTACAATCACGCCCTTCTCGCCACCCTGTTGTATCGATTTGCCTACTTCTTCCTGCCCATTTTGATCAGCATCTTTTACTACAAGCAGTTCTTCCGGTCCTCGGTGGAAGAAATCGAGGTGGAAGAGGTCCCGAAAAAAACGTGACCCGTCTTTTCAACCTCCGGAGACCGAACGCCAGAGCATTCGCAACGGCCAGAGGACCAAAGGCTGCCAGTAGGTTTCCAGTCGGATCAGCTGGCCCTGGAAGAAGGAATGGTCCAGGGGGGTCTCGGGGTTGTCCTGCCATTTCAGGGCGGGAGGTCGCAGGGACGGAACGTACAGGAAGAGGGGCGGTGCGGATTCCCGGGGCAGGACTTGTCCCCTCCAGGTGAATTCATATCGGTCTTCCCGGGGGTCCCCTTCCGGGGGTTCCCAAAAGCAGATCCGAAAGCGACTCCAGGGGGTGACCGGGTGTTCCGAGATCACGGCTCCCCCAGGCCATGTCTCGAAGCGGGCAAAGGGAAGAGGCACGGCCAGCAGAAGCACCAGGAGCCACGTAACCCGGCGGTCCCACGCGGCGGGCCCCCCGTGTTCCCGTTGCCGGTCGTTTGGAAACAAGGAGGTCATCGGGATCTTCCTTTGAAATAGGTGGCTTTCCGGCCGCCGCAAAGGGGGGAAGCGGCCGGATCATCCCAGGGGCTGGGCGTTGCGCAGGTGGTCCAGCCAGATTTCCATGACCCCGGGATTTTCGGCCAGCCCCTTGAGACTGATCGAGCACTCGAGGCCCCGGTGCTCCAGGATGGACTTCCAACTCTCGGGGTGGTCTCCCGCCATGTCGGTTCGAATGTGTTCCCCGGGCGTCAGCATGAAGGGAAGCAGGTGCACTTTGCGGAGCCTTCCCCGGTCCAGGCGGGGCAAGATCTGCGCCAGGGACGGAAACCCCTGGGTGGTGGCTACGAAGACGTTCTCGTCTTCCTCCCCGAGGGCAAAGTTCATGGCGGCATAAATCAGGTCTGCGGGATGGTGGGCGCTCCCATGCCCCATGAATAGGACGGCCTCCTCCTCGGGGTTGCGTTCGGCCGGAAGGCCCTCGAGAAGGCATTGGACCACCCGCCGGAGATCTTCGTAAGAAGAGAGCAGAGGTCGTGTCAGGCGAATTTCGGGAAGACCGTGCTTCGCCCGATGGAAGCCCCGGGCCGTGCGGGCCAGGTCATGAAATTCCTTCCCGGGGATGACGTGGAGAGACCAGAGGTCGATCCGTTCGAATCCTTCTTCCGCAAATCGGGCCAGGGCCGCTTCCGGGGAGTCGATGAACGTCCCTTCCTCGGCCAGCTTTCGACGCACGACCCCGGATGTGTACGCCCATCGGACAACCCGGTCGGGAAAATGCTCCCGAACGGGGGATGCCACGGACCCCAGGACCGCCCGGGCCTCCGGGACCCGGGTTCCGAAGGCCGTGAGAAGAATTCCGGTTTTCATAAGCCGATGGTCCCTTGTTCCCATCCCCCGCAGCAATCCGGGGCAGGGTATGGGGCTGAATCCATGATTCCTGCTCCAGGAGGTTTCATCCATGACGGTGGACGAAGTACGAAAACGATTGGACGAAATCGAGCAACTGGCGGGGGATCTGCTCGAGACCCCCGAAGACGAACGCATCGGGATTTACAGGGCCATGGACCCTCTGTTTCTGCAACTCGAAGGTTGGTGGCGCGAATCCCCCGATCCGTCCCTCCTCGAGCAAGTCGAAGAGCTCAAGCTCCGCATCCTGGTGACGGCGCGGCTCCAAGAGCCGGATGGCGAGTCCGACGAGAGCCGCCACCTTTGGGCACTCGAAATTCTCGAATCCCTTCGAAGTGCCGTCGCCCGGTGATTGGGTCCTGCGCAGGTCGGCTTCCCAATCCCATGGGCGAGTCCTCGGCCTGGGAATGCGGCCGTAGGGGACTGGACCCGGGGTCCGCGGCGGGATTCCGCGGGATTTCCCCGAAGGCGCCTGGGCCCGCCGGGACCCCCCGCCCGGTCACTTCACCGCCTTGAAAGTGACGCTGTCCAGGCCGGTATTGCCGTTGGCGGGATCGTACGCGTAAACGATCGCCTCGTACTCCCCGGTTTCTTCGATCTTCAAGTCTCCTGCGAAATGACTGGGTGTCCCTTCAAACTTCAGGGGAAAAAGCCCCATGGGTTTTCCGTCTTTCTTGAGAATGGCGGACACTTCGAATTTCTCGGAGTCCCACAAGCCGCCCGGCTTGATGGGGCACCCTCACATGAGCGCCGCGTAGGCCCGGATGGGTACCGTGTTGGGCAGCGATTGAACCGAGGCGTTGGGAGACGGGGACAGGACCTTCACCGCAAATCCGGGCAGCTCGATCATCCAACCGTCCCCTGC
>JARKQW010000020.1 GCA_029974695.1 Syntrophobacteraceae bacterium
GGATGGATCTCGGACTACCCGGTCACCCCGGACATTCTCAGTGAGATCCACGACGCCGTTGGAGACGCAGCCGATTCGGGGAAGCTCGGAATGAGCAAGGGCGAGGCCCTGGCTCTTCTCACAGACATCAGCATTGATTACGGTCTGTCGGTGCGCACTACCTCGGACGGATCCCCACCGCCCGTCCGGGAAGGGGCCGTGGATCCGTACTACAACGATCCGTCCCTCATCAACGACTATTACACCGAGTACGGCCCTGCGGTGGTGACCTACTACACCCCGCCCTGGGATTACTATTCCCTCTACAGCTGGGTCCCCTACCCGTTCTGGTGGAGCGGCATCGGCTTTTCCGGGTACTTCATTCTGAACGATTTCCATCGAAGAGTCGTGGTGGTGAAGAAGCGGGTCGGCCATCCCAAGCACTGGCGTCACAAAGGCCGGTTCGAGGAAGGGAAGGTGAGGACGGTATCCAATCGCGTGGTGGACCGGAACACGGGAATAACGGCGAGGTTGGACCCGGTCACCCGCACCATCGACCACGGAGGCCGATCCGTACGAAACATTTCCAACCCACGTTCGAGGGCGGGCCTCGAAAGCGGGGACGGGCGGAGGGACAGCGCCCCTGTGCCGGAGGGAAGCCTCGGGAGGCCGTCCCGGGGTAATGCCGGAGCCCGGGGAACCGCTATCCCGGATCGGTGGAACCGTCCCGCGAGCAAAGAGTCGGAAGCAGGGAGGGAACTCCGACCCACCCGTCGTCCCAATCCGTCCGGAAACAGGGAGCGTCTGCGCTCCATGCGTCCGAAAGGCCCCTCCTTCGCTCCCAATGGGCGGCGCAGTGCGTCGTCCGGCTCCTTTCGGCAAGGATTCGCTCCCCGTTTTGATCGTCGATCCTGGAGCGGAAACGGAAACCGAGCCTTCGGCACTCTCCAGTACCGGAGTGGATCCTTCCGGGGTTCCGGAGGCGGAGGCAACATCGGTCCCTCCATCGGACGAGGCTTTTCCGGCGGGAATTCCCGGATTGGCGGAGGCGGAGGCTTTTCCGGTGCGGGCCGTGGGGGATTCTTGGGAGGGTCCCGCGGAGGCTTTTCCGGCGGGCACGGACGCTCGGGCGGCGGAGGTCGCAGGTAACGGTCGGTTCCCAAACCTTGAAGGAGGGGGCCTAGGGCGAGAAGGTGGTGGATTGATGGGATGATTCTTGCCCGGGTGGGGTTCCTGAGCACCTCCGGCCTTGCCGGAGTGAGGATCCGGCAGAGGGCTGGACGGGACCGTTCAACGTCCGGGGGGACGATACCTATGTGAACCTTGCGGCCGGACCTAATAAGGCGTCCCCTTGTGGAGTGAATGGCAAGGGAATGGGGAGTTCTTTCTCGAGGAAAGGATCGAGCAACCGCAAGCCGAGTTGGAACAGGCTGAGATCGCACCGTCCGCCGCAGTAGATGCTTGTCCCGACCATGCCGCAGGGGTATATTTCACGATAAAAAAGTTGCGCAAAAGATCCCTCTGACACGCTGAGTGAAGATTTCGGGCAAATGTCTGAATCCTGTGGGTGGGCAGTTCCCGTGTGAGTGCAACTTCCTATTGATCCAGGGCTAGGCGAGACGAGCAGCCATCAGGGGCCGGCACACAAAGGGGGGATCGGAGGTATAAACCGCAGGCGAAATGTCGTTTCGAAAGGGGGGGCTTATGACTAGCATTCATAGAAATGTTGGCTTAAGAAGTGTTTGGGTCGTCCTCGTACTTTTCGGGACTATTGCGCTCCCTGCTCTTTCCCAGCCTCTGCATGCCCAGACGTGGGGGAAGCTCTACCATGGACCATGGACTGAGTGGTATACCGGCACGACCTTTTATGGGGCGCTGCGCACCTCTGACGGGGGATACCTGCTGACGGGAACTTCGACCGAACGGGGCGTGATCCTCAAGGTTTCGAACGATGGAACGCTGCAATGGAGCAAGCTGGTCAAGGGAAACGGGTATCAGAGAGATACCTCCATGAACGGCGCAGTGGAGGCACCTAACGGTGATTTTATCGTCGTGGGGCAGGCCTACACGGACACGACCATGTATCCCGAAGCCGGAGCCGGGTCGTGGGACAATTACATCATTCGCCTGACATCGACCGGCAGCAAGGTCTGGGAAAAGTTTTACGCTCGAAAGAACGTGGGCGAAGTCCCCGACACAAATGAATACGCGAGGTCCATTTATGTGGACTGTCCGGAAGGCGGCGCCCCCTGCAGATACGTGGTGACCGGCCACGTCGTTTACCATTGTGTGCCGGGATGCCCTTACTACGGCTATCGTGCTTCTCAGACCATGGTGATCGACGAGGATGGGGAGGTTCAGGACGACTTCCTGATGGGAGGCCCGAGTTCCACGGGCGATGGAGCGGTTCAGACCGTCTACACGGGCGACGGCAACTACCTTGTTCTTACGCGCCTGTGGCATTCCTATGGCGGCTATACCATCGGTCTTCAGAAGTACGGACCTACCGGCTCCCTGATCTGGAGCAGGGCATATTATGAAGCATACCGGCAGGAAGACGGAGAACATCTTCTAACGATAACTCCGGGAGCGGTTGTGGAAACCGAAAACGGATATGTGCTTGCCGGCGTCAGCTACGATAATGTCACTCAAGATCCTCCTTTGGGAACCTACTACCATTTCCAAGTGGATAAGACCACCGGATCGACGGTGGCGTGGAACAAGAAGTACCGAGTCTGGGAGAATTGGTGGAGCTATAATGTTGGAAGTCTTGTGACCACTCCCGATGGAGGCCTCCTTGCGAAGGTGGAGGATAACAGTACAACGGTAAACGACCGAATTTTCAAGACCTCCCAGAATGACGGCACCAAGCTGTGGGTCAACGAATACGGGGCAAACCTTGGGACCATTACCCCCGGAGCCGCAGACCTCGCAATCACCAGGTCCGCCTTTGACGGGCTCCTCGCGAGCCTTTCCATCAACGGCCTCATGGACGAATCATGCAAGGCACTCCCCATTTCGGACAAGACCGACGAGGCCGTGCTTTATCCGATCCTGCGGACCGACGTATTTGATAGCTTCGGTCCGAGCGACTGCAACAGCGGGATAGGGAAGGTAGCCGTGTATGAGGCGGATCGCATCGAACCGGGCGAATATCAACAGGTCAACGCTTGCACCCCTCACGGCGAAGTCACCGCTGACTCAAACGGTCTTTTCGGGAAAGTGAATGTCGGTTCACCGGGCACGGACAGGAAGGTTTACCTTTCGAACTCCAACGGCCTCAGCAATCTCTATGTCAATAAGGTTCTTCTGTCCAACACGAGGGATTTCAGTATTGTAGCGGGAAGCGACACCTGCACCGGAAAGACGCTTTACCCGGTGAATGCCGGCACTCCGACTGGATGCGAGGTGACGGTTCGGTTTGCCCCTGTTACTTATGGAGCCAAGCAAGGTTTGGTCAAGTTTGATTCCAACGACGAGACTCTGCTCCAGCAGGTGCTGAAGGGAACGGGTGTGGGAGGAGCTGTCAAGGTGATCATCTCACCCAAGGCGGCCCGGAACACAGGGGCGAGGTGGAGAGTCGACGGCGGGCTTTGGAAGAAAAACGGGGACTTGGTCCAGCTCTCGACCGGCAGTCATGAGATTTCCTTCAGGAAGGTGAAAGGTTGGAGAAAGCCTGATAACAAGATTGTCAAAATCGTCAACGGGGAGACTTTGCAAATCCGTGCCGAGTACAGGAAAGTCGCCAGGTGAGGAGACAGCGCCGGGGCCGAGATTGTCCGTCGTAGGGGACGGTGCGCTCTCAGCATCTTCCGACTTGGCGTGCGATTGCTCGATCATTTCCTCAACGAAGAACCTACCGTTCCCTCCGCATCCTCGCCATAGGGGAAGCCGCTGGGATGTGTCCGGGTAGCAAAGGGAACCATAAGGCGCGTTGCCACGTCCCGCTGAAGAGGCGACCCGGTCACATCCCCAGTCCCCCGGCACTTTGAAGGGTCCTTCTGCTTCCGACTGCAGATGCGGCCGGGCGAATGCCGCAAACCCCGGGTGGTTTGATTCACCGGGCTGCCGGGCATGCCGTCTCTCGTGCCGAAGAGGTCCGCCGGGCCGAACCCGGCATTCCGCAAGCCGAAATCCGGGGAGAGGACCCGGGACCGAAAACTTTTTCCCGGGGGGTGCCGCTTCCATCCACAAGCCGGGCTAGACCAAAATGCACCGCACGGATATCCTTGGCTCCGGGGAAATGCTACAATGCATCGGTCATTGTCACCGACGCAGTGCACCGCTGCAAAGGAGGAAAGTCGTGCCCAAGGACAAACCCAAAAGAGGCCCTTACGCCAATGAGCGCGTCAACCCTCACGAGCCCCACGAGATCAAATACTGGACGAAGAAGTTCAACTGCACCGACATGCAATTGAAACACGCCGTAAGGGCGGTGGGGACTTCCGCCGATGCGGTGCGTCACTTTCTCCAGGGCAAGAAGTGAGGGGCAACCGAGAACGGCGTGATCCTCTCAATTCCCGTTGGAGACCAGGACATATACGTCGGGAGCCACATCGGGCAGGAATTGGGCGAGGTATTCCTGCCTCCACGCCCCCTCCCTCCGTATTTCGCCCATGGAAGTCTTTGAGAGCAGCAAGAACTTCTTACCCGGCCCTGAAAGCACCCCTGCGACCTCTTCCGGACGATTGATTTCTCGAACCGGCCGATCCCGGTAAAAGGGAATGGAACCCCTCACATGATCCTTGGGCCGGTAGAGATAGAGGGGATGATCCCCGACCTCCCGGGACACGACCTGCGCCAGTGTCAGGTAGCACCGTTCTTTCTTGGTCATGTAAAGCACGTTGGGCGTGTACAGAATGATATGAACGCTGGTCAGGATCGCGATGCCCAGGCAAAGACCGTCGACGAATCTTTTCCGGAAAAGCAGCCGCGCCGCCGCCGGGAGCGTCAGGCTCAGGAGTCCCAGGGTGGCCCAAAGGTAGCGCACCGGGTCCGCATGAAAAAAGGCGAAGTGTAGAGCGGCAAAGACCGGGATCATCCCGACGGCGGCCAGGCCGACCCCTTTTGTCAGCCTTCCCTCCAGCGGTTTTCCATCGAAGAGTTTCTTGTGCAGATAGTAGGCCACCATGACCGCGTAGGCCGTGTAGGAAGGAAGGATGTAGCTTCTCTCCTTGATTGCGGGTATGGAGAGCAGGATCGGCGGGACGAACGCCCAGATCAACAGAAAAAGAAAGAATTTCCTCGTCTCGCCGGACCCTGAACGCATTTCCTTTGCCATTTCGAACAGCGCAAAGGGCAAGAAGAGGAGCCACGGACCCAGGATTTCCGGAAGGACCTCCAGGTAAAAACTCCAGCTTTCCTTGTTCCCCAGGTCGGTATGATGGAACCGGACCTCCTGCAACGCAAACGGGACGTGAAGAAATCTTCCCAGGGTGTTGTTCACGAAGTGTTCGTGGAGATACCCCAACCCTCCGTCCCGGTAAAAGAGGAAGACCCAGAGGGCGACGGGTACCAGGAAGGTCCCCGTCACGGCGGGTCGAAAGGCGCTTCGAAAAAACTCCCCCCTTCTCTCCACCACGCAAAAGGCCCCAACGACGACCACGACATGAAAAACGGCTATGGTGCCCTTGGTGAGAAAGGCACAGGCGGAAAAGAAGGCAAGAAGATACAGGAGAGACTGACGGGGGATGGTTCGGGGGGGCCAAAACCTCCAGAGGGCAAAGCTGACGATGGCCAGGGAGCAAAAGGCACCCACGGCAATATCGAGAAGAATCCAGTGGCTGTAGCGCCAGAACTTGGGCATGGTCATGAGAACGAAGGTCGCCAACCATGCGGCTTCCAGGCCCTTCCACCGGTACACAAGAACCAGGGTTGCCGCCAACATGACCAGCCCCATCAGGACCGATACGACCCGCGCCGACGTAGAGGTGACCTTGCCGTTGAGGGCATAGGATAGAGCGACCAGATTGTAGTACAGGGGCGGTTTCTCCAGGAAAGGAAGCCCGCAGAGGTGGGGGGTGATCCAGTGGCCGTCCTCGAGCGTCTCCCGTGCTATCTCGGCCTCCCGGGGTTCGTCCGGCCCCCAGAGGCAGAAGTAATCCACCCCCGTCGACATCGCTGTAAGAACGACGACCGCCAGCAAGATGGAGATGCCGGTCCCGGCCCGGAAAACTCTCAGGCGCATATCCTACCCGCCCTGGAAATGGGGGCGAGGCTTTCTCGACCCCCACGCCGTTGCGGCGTGTTCCGCCCCCGGATGTCGGGTCTCTCGGGTATTCCCATTCGTCCTCCTGGGCATAACGCCCACAACCGCAAAGAGTTCCCCCGGGAGAGCCCTGAACCGGTCATCCAACGCTCCCGCTTCCCCCGGGCAAAGGCTCCGTGAGAGTAGCGCAATTCCTCGATATCAACAAGCCCTGGTGAGCCCCTGGAGAGTCGGGAGGAATTGCGGAGTGAAAACCCAAGCAAGGGAGCCGCGGGGAATGGGCCGGGGAGGCCTTCTCCCCTGTTTTCCCTGAATTTTCCGGACCCGTGTCCTCGAGGCACTTTCGGCCTCGGCCCATCGGCCGGGCCGGTGGCGATGAAACATGTTCTTGACACTCTATCTAGGATATGTTATTAATATCAGTAAAAATATCAGGATCATACACCTTTGTCGTCTCACTCGAGGATCGCTGCCGGGCCGCTCCATCGAGGGGAAGGGGTCCTCTTATCGAGGGAGGCCATGAAAAGGTACCTTTCTAAAATGCCTTCTTGATGCCCCCATCGAATGGTTCGGGAGTTTCGATGGGGGCGTCGTATTTCTTGGCCGGAAATGTGCCGCACAGGGTCCCGGCCGAACCCGGACCGGGGTAAAGGATGGCGGTTCACTTCCAAGGACGTGCACGGAAGGAGTTCCACATGAGGAGCCGGCCATGAAAAGAAAATGTGCTTTCGCTGGATTGATCTTTGCTCTCATGCTGATGACCCTGCTGGGAGCGGGAAGGGCTGCCGACCGGAAAGTCGTTCGTGTAACCAGTCCCGGCAGCATGTTCGGCAGGATGCATACCATCTCCGCCCTGTTCAGCAGGGACCAACCCATGATCCAGATAGACTTTGTGCGGAGCGCCGATGTGGACACGAGTTTCTCCGCACTGATAGAAAGATCCACCGATATCGCCCTGACCACTCGCAGGATAACCCCCACCGAGGATCAGTTGGCCAAGAGCCAGGGCATGGAGCTTACGGGGCGTGTCATCGGTCATGGGGGAATCGTCCTCATAACTGCGCCCGGAAATCCCATCGATGGGCTCACCTTGGACCAAGTCCGAAAGGCTTTCACGGGAGAATGCACCAATTGGCGTGAGTTGGGAGGATCCGACGGACCCATCACTGTGGTCCGGGTCGGAGAAAACTACCCGGGCACCAACTTCTTCATGCAGGAAGACCTCTTCGGGGGCCGCCCTTTCGCGGCCAACGCCGTCGTAGTGCCCGAGTTCAACAATGTCCTTCGCAAGGTGGCCCAGAGTGCAGGCTCTTTGGGTTTCGTGAGAATTCGAGATGCCTTCGAGTCTCCCATTCCCTTTGAGATGGCCGTCAAGGTCTTGAAGGTGAGGAAGGATGCCGCTTCCCCGGCGATACAACCTTCCCGGGCCACCATCGCCGATTCGAGTTATCCTATTCTGCGTCCCTATTACGTATATTATGAAAGCAAGGCGGATACGAGCATTGTGAAATACGTCGAGTTCTTGGAGAAGAAGGGCTGGGGGCAACAAAACCTTCTGTAGGGACCCTGGAAAGGGGGGTTCTTTGAAAGAATCTCGGGAAAAGGGGGTGGCGAGGCGAGAATGGCCGTCATAACGATATCGAGGCAGCCGGGGGCCTTCGGGGAAGAGGTGGCCGCTCGGGTGGCCGGGGTTTTGGGATTCCTGCTCGTGGACAGGGCACGCCTCGCCCGATTCCGGCAAGAGATGGGCCTTCGGGAAGACGACCCCACAAACGCGCAGAAGGGGAATGGAGGCGAAGACCGCTCGGCGGGTCCCGAAGACGAGACCTGTGCCCGCCTGCTGCCGGACATTCTTGCCCAATTGGCCGAGGAACACGATTTGGTGGTATTGGGCCGGGGGGGACAGGGCTTGTTCCGCAATCGCCCCGGGACCCTGCATGTGCGAATCATCGCATCGCGTGCCTTCCGCATTCGTCAGGTGCGGCGCCGCAGGGGCCTGTCCTCCCGGGAAGCCCGGCGCAGCCTCACGGAACTGGAAACCCGACGCGCCGCCTATGTGCGTTCCTTGTATCGCATGAACTGGATGGACCCGGCCCTTTACGATCTGACGCTTCGCATGGATCGGCTCTCCATCGAAGAGGCCGTGAACCTCATCGCCACGGCCGCCGAGACAATGAAGCTTCGGCAGGTACCCAGAAGGCTCATCGTCGAAGACCTTCTTCCCGAGACAGAAGAACGGAAGAACGGGGATGGGTTTGCCAACGATACCGAAAGAGAATTTGCCCGTTTTCTGGAATTCTATCGCATCCCTTATGAGTATGAGCCTCGCACGTTTCCTTTGGAGGTCGATGCCGGGGGCAGGGTGCTGGAGGCCTTCACTCCGGATTTCTACCTGCCCGAGCAGGACCTTTTCATCGAGCTCACTACCATGAAACAAAGGCTGGTCACCCGCAAGAACCGGAAGATACGAAAGCTGCGCCGACTTCATCCCGAGGTGAACATTCGCATCTTCTATCAACGGGATTTCCACAACCTCCTGGCAAAATTCGGTCTGTTGTGGGGAACTTCCCCTGGAAACGCCGACACGCCGGACGGCCAATGAGGGAGCCCTGCGGCCCCGGGTCGACCGGCGGGCGTTGAGGAACGCGATGCATGACAACCCGCTTTGACCAACATATCACCGAGGTTCTGATCCCACAGGAAGCCATCGCCCGGCGCGTTGCCGCCATGGGGGAAGAGGTTTCCGCCGCCTTCGAAAACTCATGCCCGCTGTTGGTCGGAGTGCTCAAAGGGAGCGCCCTGTTCATGGCCGACCTGGTGAGGCACATGAAAATCCCGTTGGAGATGGATTTCATGGCCGTGGCAAGCTACGCCGATCAGGAACAGCGGGTATCCAGCGGGGCGGCGCGCATTACCAAGGACCTCGATAACGTGATCGAGGGGCGGGACGTCCTCCTGGTGGAAGGCATTGTGGACACGGGGATGACCGTCGGGTACCTCCTTCGGAGCCTCGAGGCGAGGCAGCCGCGTTCGATTCGTTTGTGCACCCTGCTGGACAAGCCCGCCCGGCGGATCGTCCAGGTGCCCATCGCCTTCAGAGGCTTCGAAATCCCGGACCGGTTCGTGGTGGGGTACGGGCTTGATTTCCGCCGGCTCTACCGAAATTTGCCCTACATTGGGGTACTGAGCGGGGAAGCGACGGGGCTGAATCGCAGCTGACAAAAAGTTTCGCCTTCGAAGAAATTTTGCTTGACATCCTCTCCGCCTTTGGATATGGTCAGATCGAACCCCAAGAGGTTGAAGTAGGGAACCCGATAAAAGGCTCGGAAGGGAAGCTTGGCGGAAACCGGGATGTCCAATCCCCCGGGGGAAGTTGGGCGGAAGAGTCGGGATGAGCCGGAAGCGGCGAAGTCGGGGGACCGAAAAGGTCACTTGGGGTTCTCCTTTTTCCAAACCTCCACCAGCGATCCATCCCCTGGAGCGCCCTAACCGCGTTTTGTGCCGCCTCGGGACGGGCGACATGCCGGGAACGCCCGATCGGCACTCTGCGGCCCCCTCTGCAACGCCTTGGGAGTCCGGATGGGTTCGTTCCGCGCACCGTTCATGCAGATTCAGCTTTTCCCATTTCTTGACAGCTGGTAATAAAGACCGATGGGGGCCCATGCAATGGGGTCCCGGCAGCCGCGCCGTCGGTCGAGGGCGGGAGGGTGCGCGGGCAATTTTGCGTACCGACCGAGCGGAGCGAAGCCGCCCGCAGGGCGGGGGTTGCTCGAACGCCCTTGAGAAGCGGAGCGCACGCGACGCCTGAATGGGGGTTCGAGCAGGGACTCAACAGCGTGCGATGGAGGTCTACAAAGACCCTGCTCGGCGGAAGGCCTGAAAGGGGGTTCGAGCAGGGACTCAACCGCGTTGATAAGCGGAGCGCTCGCGGTCCTCTTATCAACAGGACGTATGGGATCTCACGGGAGCGGGTTTCCCCATCGAGACGGAAGATGGGCAACGGGAGATGTTTGGTTCGGATGGCCGGGCATCCCGGCACAGATGGAAAGTGAGAAGATGGGACTTTGCCGTTTGCCCGATACCGTCTTCGTGACTTTGGCGACCTTCGTGCTTTTCTCGTTCTTCGGGTTCTTCACGGCAATGATCGCCGGACGAACGCCCGCAGGCCTTCGCCGACATGGCCGGCCGCAGGACTCTTCGCCCGGCACCGTCGTACCGGGCCTCCTCGCAGGAACCTGGATTTTGCTGGGGGGGCTCGGCTTCTTACAGGCAGACGCAGCCCAGAACGGAGATCCCATCCGGGTGGGCGCCCCCATTCCCCGGGCCAGCAACTACGGGCAAAACGGGGAACGGGGCATGATCCTGGCCGTCGAGGAGATCAACGAATCCGGGGGGGTGAAGGTGGGCGACCGGCGGAGGCCCTTCCGGCTGGAAATCATCGATACCCGCGATGAGGAGCCGGGGGTGCCCACCAGCGAAGTGCTGCTTGCCATCGAAAAGTTGATTCTTCGGTCCAAGGTGGACCTGGTGGCCGGGGGCCCCTGCATGTCGGAATGCGGCATGGCCGCCCTGGATCTCTTCGCTCGGTACAGGAAGCTCGACCTGGTCAGCATCGGGTGCTACACCCCCAGCTGGGACGAAAAGGTTTCCCGAGACCGGCACAAGTACCGGTTTTCCTTTCGGGAGAGCGGCAGTGTCCGGTGGTACGTCAGGGAGGCCCTCGATCTTCTCCGCAGGATGAAAGAGAGGTTCGGCTTCGAGACCCTCTTTGTGTCCATCGACGACAGCCTGATGTGCCGAAGGGCCTCGGAGATCGTCGAAACTCTGGCGATCAAGGACGGGTGGAAAATCGTGGGCAAGGACGTGCATCCCATTGCTTCCACCGACTATTCCGCGGCTTTGACCGAGTGCAGGAAATCCGGGGCCCAGATTCTTTTCTTGTGGGCCTATTCCCCGGAGACCTCCATCCTCATGAAGCAGTGGGCCACCATGGAGGTGCCTGCCCTGCCCGTGGGATTTATCGGCGCGGCGGAAGACCCCGGGTTCTGGGAGGCCACCGACGGGCAATGCGCCTACAGCATCGTGACGCTCTCCGAAACGGGAAACGTGCCCACCCGGGCCACCCCGAAGGCCATGGAATTCCACCATGCGTTCCGAAGGCGCTGGAACGTGCCTCCCCGAAGCACGGGATGCGTGAGTGCCTACGAGGCCATGTACGTGCTCAAGGACGCCATCGAGCGTGCGGGCAGCCTGAAGGAAGAAGCCTTGATTTCGGCCCTCGAGAAGACGTGGCTGGAGGCGGTTCGGGGGACCATCCGTTTCGACGAGAACCACCAGGTCGTTTACGGCTACGATCCCCGCACCAGCGTACTGGGATGCTGGGTCCAGTGGCAGGACGGCGAACGGGTCCAGGTCTTCCCGGATGCGGCCGCCATGGGAGAGATCAGGCTTCCCCCCTGGATGAAGCGCTGAGGAGAAGCCGGAGACCCTGCGCGACACCGGGGTCCTCCATGCCGGGAGATCCTCCATGGAGTCGGGTCTCGTATACGGAACCATCAACAGCATCATCTTCGCTCTGAACGCCATCGGCTTTAGCCTGGTCTACGGGGTCAGTCGCGTCCCCAACTTCGCCCACGGCTCCATTTACGTCCTGGCGGGCTTTGTGGCTTGGTCCCTGGTCAACGACCTGGGACTTCCCTACCCTTTGGCCGTCGCGATCGCTCTCGCCTTTTCCGCCGTGATCGGCTGGGGGATCCATCGGCTGGTCCTTCGCCGCCTGAGGGGTTTGCCCACCTCCGAAATCATTGCCTCCTTTGCGGTGGGCCTCATCATTCTCGAGGGCCTGCGTCTGCAGGGGATCGGCGGCTTCAAGGGCTTCATCGGCCCCAATTACGTACTGAAACCGTTTGTGGACGGGAAGATCGAGGTCTTGGGAGTCTTCGTGGACAGCCAGCGCCTGCTGGTGGTGGGTGTGGGACTGGTTCTGGCCCCGGTTCTTTGGGCGTTCACCCACCACACCCGGTTGGGATTGTCCCTGAGGGCCGTGGCCCAGGACGAACAGGCCGCCATGATGCTGGGGGTTCACTCGGACCGGTCCGCCCTGATCGCCATGGTGCTGGGTTCGGCCCTGGCAGGCCTGGCGGCGGTGCTCGTCCTTCCCCTGGGCAACGTCACCTGCGAAGTCGGTTACCAGGTCCTCATTTACGCCCTGGCCGTCTGCATCGTCGGAGGCCTCGGAAACTGGGCGGGCACCGTTTTGGCCTCCTTCCTGCTGGGCTTCGCCATGAAGGTGAGCACCCACTGGTTCGGGGCCGTCTGGGAATCGGTGGTCCTGGTGGGCACCATCATCCTGGTCCTGCTGGTCAAGCCCTCGGGGCTGCTGGGCAAGCAGAAGGAACTCGAGGAAAGGGTGTGATGTCGACCCGAAAGCTTCGAAAAAGGAGGGTGGACCGAGGCATTCACGTCCGCACCCGGGGGCTCTACGCCCTCTCTTCGTACCGGGAAATGGCTTATCTTCTGGCCCCGCGACTGTTCCTCCTCGTCGGGTTGCTGGGACTGCCTCCGGCATTGGACCTTTACGGGCAGCGGGTGCTGTGCGCCGCGGCAGTCTTTGCCATGCCGGCCCTGGCCTTCGATTTCCTTGCCGAATACGTCGGGCTCGTCTGCTTGGGGGGAGCCCTGTTCATCGGCTTTGGAGGCTATGCGGCCGGGTTTCTCAACGCCCGATTGGGCCTGTCCCCCGTCCTGACCATTCCCCTGGGGACCCTGGCGGGAGCCTGCCTGAGCACCCTGGTAATTCTGCCCTGTTTGAGGCTTCGGGGAGTCTACTTTGCCATGGTCACGTTCATGATCCCGCTCTTTGCCCGGCATGTCATCGTGGCCCTGGGGCTTTTGGGGAGCACCGAGGGGATTACCGGCCTGGACACACTCCCCGACCCCCTGATCGAGATTTACGTCATCCTCGCGGCGGTCCTGGCAAGCCTCTTTGCCCTGAGACGGCTGGTGAACGAGGATTTGGGGCTCATCTTGAGGGGCATCAAGGAGAACGATCAGGCGGTGGCCGCTTCCGGGATCAGCATCTTGCGCTACCGGGTCCTGGCCGTGTTCATCGCCTCTTGCATCGGGTGCTTCGCCGGGGCTTACCTGGCCCACCTCTACGGCTGGCTGGGGCTGTCCCTCTTTGCCATGGACTTTTCCATCCTGCCCATCGCCGCCGCAGTCATGGGAGGCACGGGCACCTTGGCGGGTCCGGTGGTCGGGGCATTTCTCCTGACTTCCCTTTCGGAAGCATTGCGGGGTTTCGGACAACTGCGGGTGGTTCTCTACTGCCTGGTCCTCCTCGCCTTTATCCTCTACAAGCCCGAAGGCTTGCTCAAGGTGCTCGAGCGCAAATATCAGCAGTTCGAACGCCGGGAGGAGGTCTGATCATGGCAGCGGGGGTTCTGCTCGAGGCACGCGGTGTGACCAAATCCTTCGGAGGCGTTCGGGCCGTCCGGGACCTCGATTTCTCCCTCGGGCAAGGAGAGGTCCTGGGGGTGATCGGGCCCAACGGCGCGGGCAAAACCACCCTGGTAAACATTCTCACGGGGTTCGTCCGGCCGGACCGCGGTCGGGTCGTTTTCCGCGGAAAGGACATAACGGGGCTCCCCCCCCACAAGATCGCCAACCGGGGCCTAGCCCGGACCTTCCAGGGGATGAGGCCCTATCCGGGGCTCCCGACCTACAAGAACCTGGTCGTTCCCCTGAACTCGCCCCGGGTTCGGAAGACCGCGGCGGGGAGGTTCGGGGACCTGGACTCGGTGGCCCTGGATCTTCTCGAGGAGGTGGGTTTCGAGCGGGATTCGTCCGTGCCCTACAAGACCGCGGACTCCCTGCCCCTGGGCTACCAGAAAAGGCTCGAGCTGGCCCGGTGCATCGCCCTGAGGCCCGAGGTCATCCTGTGCGACGAGGTCTTCTCGGGGCTGAGCATGGCGGAAATCAGCAGCATGCTGCCGCTGCTCGAAAAGCTCCTTTCCCGGGGGATCGCCCTGATCCTGGTCGAGCACCGGTTGCGGGAGCTCTTCAGGATCACCCGCCGGGTCCTGGTCATGCGCTTCGGGGAAAAGATCGCGGAAGGTCCTCCCCGGGAGGTCCTCGGTCGCCCCGAGGTTACAGCGGCCTTCATCGGCAGAGGAAGCCCTCCATGAATCTCCTGGAAGTCCACAACCTGATGGTCTTCTACGAGAATTCCGTCGGGGTCAACAACGTCGGCATCCAGTGCCGGGAGGGTCGAATC
This sequence comes from Syntrophobacteraceae bacterium, assembly GCA_029974695.1. GTDB lineage: Bacteria > Desulfobacterota > Syntrophobacteria > Syntrophobacterales > Syntrophobacteraceae > JAGPLX01. Next base: position 14,463 of record JARKQW010000020.1, read on the forward strand.
ACGGGCGTGTTCGGGTCCAACGCCGCAGGCAAGACCAGCCTGATGTACGCAATCTCGGGAATCATCCGGGATACGGCCCGCAAGGAAATGATGCGGGGCGGCATGCGCATCGCCGTGCTGGGGGACGTTTTCTTTGGGGGGGAAAACGTGACGGACCTGGAGGCGAGCCGAAGGGCGCGCAAGGGCCTGGTCCTGTGCCCGGAACGCAGGAGGATCTTCAAGGAAAGCACGGTGATCGAAAACCTCAGAATGGGGGGCTTCCTCGCCGGCAGGACGGAAGCTCGGCGGACCCTCGAGTACGTGTTCCACCTGTTCCCCGACCTGGCGAGGCTCAAAAAACGGGAGGCGGGGTTTCTCAGCGGAGGGGAACAGCAGATGCTGGCCAT
>JARKQW010000037.1 GCA_029974695.1 Syntrophobacteraceae bacterium
AGCCTTCCGGAACGCGATCATGAGCCGGAAAAAACGAAAGAGGTCCCGGTTCTTTTCGAGAAGGTCCCAATCGAGCCAGGTGATCTCGTTGTCCTGGTTGTAGGGGTTGTTGTTTCCTTTCTGGGTGTTCATGAACTCATCACCCGCACAGAACATGGGGGTCCCGTTGGCGAGCATGAGCAGGCAGAAGAAGTTTTTGACCTGGCGTCTTCGCAGCGTCATGACTTCCTCCGGGACCCCCGAATCGCCCTCCCAGCCGCAGTTCCAGCTGAGGTTGTTGTTGGTCCCGTCGGTGTTGTCGTGCCCGTTGGCTTCGTTATGCTTTTCGTTGTAGGCCGTCAGGTCGTAGAGGCAGAACCCGTCATGGGCGGTGATGAAATTCACGCTCTGGTACGGGCGGTAGACCTCCACCGGACCCTCGGGGAAGAGATCGTCGCTTCCGTACAGGCGTTGCATCAAGGCTCCCACCATTCCGGGATCCCCTTTCACGAAAGCCCGGACGTCGTCGCGGAACTTCCCGTTCCACTGCCGCCACATGAGGCCGGGGAAACTTCGGCCGAGCAGGTAGCTGTTGATGTCCCACGCTTCCGCAACGAGTCGCACTTCCCGGAAGTATCCGAAAAGGCTGATTTCGGCGATCAACGGCGGATCCACGGTATTCACGGAGCCGTCCAGGGTGCGGGTGAAGATGGACGCCAGGTCGAACCGGAACCCGTCCACGCGCATGTCGATCGCCCAGTGCTGGAGACTGCACAGAACGAGAGCCCGAACCACGGGATGGGCGCAGTTCAGGGTATTGCCGCAGCCGGTGTCGTTGAAGTATTCGCCGGAATCCCGCCGGGTCAGGTAGTAGCTCCGGTTGTCGATTCCCCGGTAGCTGTACGTGGGACCGGTCTCGTCGCCTTCGCTGGTATGGTTGTAGACCACGTCCAGCCAAACCTCGATCCCGGCCTCGTGAAATGCCTTCACCATCGAGCGGAATTCCCCGTCGGGGTCCCCCGATGCATAACCCTGGTGGGGGGCAAAGAAGTTTAGGGTCATGTAACCCCAGTAGTTGCCTTCCTGGGGGTCGAACTGGTGGATGGGAAGGAGTTCGACCGCAGTGATTCCCAGGTCCTTGAGATACGGGATCTTTTCCGTGAGCCCGGCGAAAGTCCCTCGCTTGTCCCGGCTCACGCCCGAGTTGGCCCGTGCGGTGAAGCCCCTGACGTGGAGTTCGTAGACGATGAGATCATGGGTGTGACGAGGAGGAGGGGCCGTGCCCCAGTCGAAGGGTTTTTGGCCCCGGGAAAGCCGCCCCAGGGGAGCCTTTCCGTCCGTGGGTCCCGGCTCCATGGCTGCCGAACGACTGTATCCCGGCGGAAAATAAACCGATGAGGCAAAGGGATCCAGGAGCACCTTTTGGGGATCGAAACGGTGCCCTCTCGAGGGATCGTAGGGCCCGTCCACCCGGTATGCATAGAGAGCGGCGCCGCACAGCTCCTCTTCCGGAACCCGACAATGCCACACGAGTCCGGTCCGGTTGAGGACGGGATCCAGGACTCGGGAATGGACCGGGTTGGCAGGGTCCCGCTCCGTGTAGAAAAGCAGGGTGACACTCCGGGCATGGCGTGAAAACAAGGCAAAGTTGTAGGCCTTCTCCGCCTCCACCCAACTCGCCCCCGGGGGCCAGGGGGCGCCTTCCGTTCGTTCCCATTCATCCGCTGAGGAAACAGGTCCCGTCATGTTCGCTCCTCGATCCGCCGATGCATCCCCCCAGAAGGCCGGGGACCGGTTCTGTCCTCCGGGTATCCCCGCAGGATGTACGGAAAGCCCGGTGGAAAAAAGATTCCCCCTCGGGAGTCCCGGCGAGGACGCACGCGCGGGTCGGCCCCCGGGTTCGAGCCGGGGGCTCCGGGTGTTTCGAATGAATCCTACTTGGCGGTGCAGAGGGTGGTGCCTACGCCCCTCAGGGCAACGACCGCGGCCTTGACCCGTTCCGCCATGGCCGCCTCGGCCGAACCGAGGTAGGACCGGGGGTCGTAGGTCTTCTTGTTTCCCACTTCCCCGTCCACCTTGAGCACTCCGTCATAGTTGCGGAACATGTGATCGGCCACGGCCCGGGTAAAGGCGTACTGGGTGTCCGTGTCGATGTTCATCTTGACGACGCCGTAGTCGATGGCTTCGTGAATCTCCTCGGGAAGGGAACCGGAGCCCCCGTGGAATACGAGATAGAACCGGGCATCCTTGCCGTACACATTCTCCACGGCATCCTGGCCGTCTTTGAGAATGGACGGTTTGAGCTTGACGTGGCCGGGTTTGTAGACCCCGTGGACGTTGCCGAAGGTGGCTGCCAGGAGAAACCGTGCTCCCGGGACGGAACCCAGGCGCCGGGCGACCTCCACCATGTCCTCGGGGGTCGTGTAGAGCTTTTCGGCGGGGGCGCCTTCGGCCTTGATTCCATCCTCCTCGCCGCCAACCACCCCGGCCTCGACCTCGAGGATCAGCTCGTTTCGCCGACAGCGCTCGAGGAGAGGAACGGCAATATCCAGGTTTTCCTTGAGGGGCAGAGCGCTACCGTCAAACATGTGACTGTTGAAAAGGTTGGGAAGCCCGGCCTTGCGACGCCGTTCCGTTTCTTCCACCAGGGGCAGAACGAACTTGTCCAGGACCTGGGGCTGACAATGATCCGTGTGCAGGGCGACGAAAATGTTGTAACGATCCGCCACCCTGTGGACATGCTCGGCAATGGATATGGCCCCCAGGGCCATGTCCTTCACCGAGGACCCCGAGGCGAAAGCCCCTCCCCCCGTGGAAACCTGGAGGATCCCGTCGCTCCGGCTTTCGGCCAGCCCTTTGAGGACGGCGTTGGCGGTGGTCAGCGAGCTGACGTTGATGGCGGGGTAGGCAAATCGGTTTTCTTTGGCTCGATCGAGCATCTTGCAGTAGGTCTTATAATCGGCAACCGGCATGACGTCCTCCAGGGCGTTTGAGTTCCATCAAGGTGCGGAGCTTCTCTCGGGGGAGGGACTCAGAATCCTCCCCGTCGGCAGAGGTAGTCGGCCAGGTCCGCCACCCGGCAGGAATAACCCCACTCGTTGTCGTACCAGCAGACCACCTTGGCCATATTCCCGCCCAGGACCTGGGTGAATTCCATGTCCACGATGGAGGAATGGGGATTGCCCTTGAAATCGCTCGAGACCAGGGGCTCTTCCGAGCAGTCCAGGATTCCTTTCAACTCCTTTTGGGCGGCATCCCTCAGGGCGGATCTCAGGGTTTCGGTGTCCGTTTCCTTTTCGAGGACGGCGGTGAAGTCCACCACGGAAACCGTCGGGGTCGGGACCCTCAGGGAGCAGCCGTCGAACCTGCCTTCCAGCCCGGGGATGACCAGGGCCAGGGCTCGAGCCGCTCCCGTGGTGGTGGGGATGATGTTCTGGGCCGCGGCCCGGGCCCTGCGGGGGTCCTTGTGGGGTAGGTCCAGGATCCG
>JARKQW010000425.1 GCA_029974695.1 Syntrophobacteraceae bacterium
GACGAAACGGGATTCCGACCGGCCAGATCGCTCGATCTAGGAAATATTTCCCTCCGGCCTCCACCCGAGAGAACCTTTTCCGGGGAAAATTCTTACGGGTTTTGGGGACCGTCGGGGCTGCCTTCCCCGGCAGCGGCGCTCACCATGGAGACCCCCAGCCCTCGAAGGTCGGCAAGGATTCGCTCCCGGAGGACCTTTTTCCCCTCGCCGTTGCAATGGTCCTGGTTGCTGAAAAGGTCCTGTCGATCCACGAACACTTTGCGATAGTCCAGGAGGGGAATGCCGTATTTTTTCGAGAGAGCGCCCAGGAAAGCCGACACTTCGTCCTCGATCTGCGGATTGTGGTGGGCCAGAAACTCGTTGGTCAGCGGGTACCGGATGAAGATGACCCTCATCCCCTGGTTTAGCGCCATGCGAATGGTCTTTTCATAATACTCGACCAGCAGGGGGTTCATGGGTTCGTAGTCGTAAAGGCTGAAATGTTTCAGCCTGCTGATGGCGGTCTGTTCACGGACTTCCCGCGGCAGGAGATCCCACCGAACGTCCTCGGACACGTCCTCCGTTTCCGCCGAACGGGCCGTCTTCTCCGATGAATTCTTTCCGGAAGTCAGCAACCGGTGAAGGCTCATGGCCATCTGTTTGTAGACCGTCGGCGCGATCTCTTCCTTCAAGGAGAGGAACTCCCCCTTGCTGCCCCGCGGATGGTTGCCCAGGGAGGGGTCCACGTCCTCGTCGATGTAAACGGAATGCTGATACTTGTCGCAGTGCGCAGCCAGACCGTAGAAGAGATGAGTGTCCGCTTCCAGGAGAAGGGTCCGGACGTTGGGCGCCGCCTTGGCCAGGTACTTCATCTTGAAATACATGATGCTGGGGAAGGTCCGGGAGAGGCCGAAATTGAACAACCCCGGGTAGTCGAAGTTCATGACCGCCGTGTGGGACGTCCCCAGGCTCACCGTACGAAAGGTCCTGCCGTCCCTCTGCAATTCGAGGAGTTGGAAGCACTTCCGGGGCCAGATCACCTTGCGGGCAAAGACCTCGCAAAGAAGGAAATTGAGACCCACCGCCAGAAGAAGAAAGGACAGGGACAGGAGTACGAACCGCCTGTGGGATGCCGGGTCCCTAGAACTGGAAGTAGATGAACTCACTTCTCACCGCCAGGTACGTGTTGCAGATCACAAAAAACAGAAAAGACGCCACGAAGAAACAAACGTGCCGGAAGCGGGGAGTGAAATTCTCCAGGTACCGGTTGCTGTTTCCCGCCACTATCACAAAGGCCGTAATACAAAGCATCACCAGGAGAATCATCGCTTCTCCCCCCTGGACTCCCGCCAGGATCTCCAGGGCATGCCTCTGGTGGTCTTTCAGGTAATACACGAAGAATTGACGAAGTTGCACTCCCTCCCAGCCGATGGATTGGACATTCACCATCCCCTTGAGGACTTTCAGTGCATCTTCCCATTCCCTGGCCCGAAAGAAGATCCAGGCGATATTGACGAAATTGAAGGTTAAGAACCACGCCGGGACCCGGTGCATCCGGATCCCCGTCTGATTCCATGCGCGGTGAACCACGATGGCGATGCCGTGGAGAAAGCCCCAGAGAAAAAAGAGCCATCCCGCCCCATGCCACACCCCGCAAACAAGGAACGTGAGGAGAAGGTTGCGGTATGTGCAAAGCTTTCCCCTTCGATTGCCGCCCAGGGGAATGTAGAGGTAGTCCCTCAGGAACCGTCCCAGGGTGATGTGCCAGGTCTGCCAGAACTGGCGGATATCCGTGGACTTGTAGGGACTTGCGAAGTTTAGGGGAAGCTTCAGATTCAAAAACAGGGCGGACCCCAGCGCCATGTCGGTGTACCCGCTGAAATCAAAATAGAGCTGCAGGGTATATCCCAGGGAGGTGGCCCAACCGGAGAAGAAGTTCAGGGACTGGGCCTGGTCAAAGCCGAAATTTACGTATGGGGCCAAGTTGTCGGCCACCACTACCTTTTTGAACAGGCCGATGCTGAGGAGAAAAAGCCCCGTGGACAGGTTTTGCCAGGAAAAGGTTTTGGTCGAAGGATTGTCCAGTTGGGGCAGGATCTCGTTGTGATGGGCAATGGGTCCGGAGATCACCTTGGGAAAGAAGACGGCAAAGAGCGTGTAGTTGAGAAAGGAGTTGTTCCGGACGACTCCCCGGTAGGAATCCACGCAATAGGCGATCTGGAGGAAGGTGAGGTAACTGATGCCCAGGGGAACGAGAAGGTTCGGCATGGAAAAGCCGGTATGGAAAAGGCTGTTGGCGTTGCTTACCAGGAACCCCGAATACTTGTAGTAGACGAGCAATCCCAGGTTGAACAACAGCAGGGCGACCAGGAGAGGTTTGCGACGCCTCGGGGCAACCGCGTTGAACAGGGTGCAGGAAAAATAGTTGACCAGGACGGACGCCAGGAGCACCGGGAGCGTTCGAAATTCGTGGTATCCGTAAAATCCCAGGGATGCAAGAATGAGAAGGATTTTTCCTTCCCCATGCCGTTCCCGCCTACTGAGGAGAAAGTAAAGACCGGCTGTTATGGGAAGAAAGAAAACGAGGTAGGTATAGGAGTTGAAAAGCATCACCCTTTCCTTGCCCGGTTGGGACCTGAAATCACAACCGATGGAGTATAAGCAGAAGACGCGTTCAAGTCGAGGGGATTGTCGAGGCTGCAGGGTCGGTCTTAGGAAGACGGGGGGACCTGCCGGGCGGTAGAATTCTCCCCGGGGAGGACCGCCTCCCGGGATTTGAGGGCAAGGATGCGCCCGCCCGGGGACCGGACCCCCGGTGCCGTCCTCTGGGCAACACGGGCTGACGGGGAGTGCCGGGAAGAGCGGCGCTCGGAATGCCGTTTCCCGGTTGGCAGAGGGGTGCTTTCCGTACTTTGACGTTGACAAGGAGAGAGATATACTTGTAAGATTGCACGTTCCAGTTGATAAGCGGGTCTGCCGTTGAATCCTTGGACGGGATTGGAATGGCTAGTCTAGCCCAAAGTATCTGAAAAGATATTTGCAGGCAACGGTAGATAGAAGATTTCCAGAGAGTTGTCGTCGGGTATCAGTAAAAAGGGCCTTACATTAAGCGAATCTTAGCCGAGGAATCGATGCCACGCACTATTTATTTCGGCGCGGAGAGGCAGCGATGCATGAGTGGGGGGAAGGCATGAGGAAAAAGGTTTTCATCCTGGGGTTCGGCAGGTCGGGGACGACCTGGATCGCCGACATCGTCTCCAAGGCGAGCGGCACCCTGGTTCTGTTCGAGCCTTTCCACCCCAGCGTCACCGAGGCTTCCCGGGAGGTCTCTTACGCTCCCGTCGGTAAGAACGGGAATTCCCTGAAGGAATATTTGAACCGTGTGATGGGCAAGAGGCACAGGAAGATGTGGTTGATGCGAAATCACGTCCCCGTTCGGCTGGAAGAAATAAGCCCGAACTTCCTGGAGCTCATCTGGGAAAACTGCGGGATCCTGGGATTCAAGGAAATACGGGCCAACTTCATGCTTTCCTGGCTTCACGACAATTTCGATGCAAAGATCGTCTACATCATCCGCCACCCCTGTGCCGTGGTTTCTTCCATTCTCAAACGGCAAAACTTCTGGGAATTCGGTTGGCCCGGCACCTATGAACTGTTCCTGGCCAAGACCGTGTACCACGACCACTATAAGAGCCACAGGATTGCCCGGTGCCTGCCCGTGGTGGAGCAGGCCAAGACGGACCTCGAACGAATTGCCGTCATGTGGGCCATCACCCATGCGGTCACCCTGCCGGAACTGAAAGATCTCAACCTGCCTTTGTTCTACTACGAAGACTTCTATGCCCGACCCTTTCCTGCGGTAAAGGAATTGATGGCCTACCTGGAGATGCCCGAAATCGACCTGCACCCGGCTCACATCTTCACCCCTTCCATGACGACCCTCAAGACCCTCCACGGGTTGTACGGAATGGACAAATCCGTCTCCAGGGAAGGGGCTTCTCTTTTCTGGAAGGGAGTTCTCGATGAACGGAAGGTGGGTACCGTCCTCGAGATTGTCCGGTACTTTGGAATCGAGCTCTATAACGAGACGGGATTTCCGCTCAAAGAGGGGTTCACGGGCGGGGATGGACGGGATATGGTCCCGTTGTCCGATCAATTCCCGGGTCCTTCGGGTCATGAAATCTTCCGATTTTAGCTCTCGGCAGTCAATTTCCAGCCGCTGAGCACCTTCCGGTTTCCCGGGGATCCGCCGGTAATTGCGGGGCGCGTTTCGGCAGTCTCCTCCTCCGCTGTTGACAACCCTTCCACCCTCACGGTCGGTTGTGCTACTATTCACCCGTTGCAAAGCCCTATTCGGGAGATTCGCTATGACGTTGCCAAATTTCCTCGGGATCGGGGCCCAAAGGGCCGGAACCACTTGGCTTCATGCGCAGATGCGCTCTCACCCCGAGGTCTACCTTCCCCGCCGCCGGAAAGAGCTTCACTTTTTCGATCGGTATTACGAACGGGGGCTCGAGTGGTACGAGACCTGTTTTCCCCGTGCCGACCAATCGCCCGGGGTTCGCTGGATGGGCGAGATTACCCCCATGTACCTCTATGACCCCCGGGTCCCCCGGAGGATCAAAGAGCATTTGCCCGACTGTCGTTTTCTTGCTATCCTCCGCAATCCGGCCGACCGAGCGTATTCCCAGTATGCGCACCACGTTCAAAACAAGGGGGAGGAGAGGAATTTTCGAGATTTTCTGGCGGCGGAAGAGGACGTTTTTGGAAGAGGGCTCTATTACCGGCAGCTCCGACGATATATGGACCTGTTCCCCGGGGAAAACTTCCTGGTGCTGATCTTCGAGGA
>JARKQW010000066.1 GCA_029974695.1 Syntrophobacteraceae bacterium
GGGACGGCCGCAGCCCCCCTCGTGTTCTATGCATGCGGGTTTATGGAAGAGGGGGCCCGGACGACCCTTGCTCGACCCCGCTCAGGACGCACAGCTCGCCAGGGGTTCCTCGAAAGCCGCCCACCCCGGACTTTCCCCCAGGTAGACGTGATCTCGAGTCGTCGGCAGGTCGTTGTTCAGCCCGTTGGAAAACAGGACCTGGTAGACGCGGGTGGCCCCGTAACGGAAGCCTGCCGAGCAGGACAACAGGTAGAACCTCCACATTCGAACGAACTTTTCCCCAAACAACCTTCTCGCCCGGTCCAGATTCCTGTCGAAGTTGGCTGCCCAGTGATCCAAGGTGCGGCTGTAGTGCAGGCGGAGATTCTCTATGTCCAAGATGCTTAGCCCTGCACGCCCCATGTTCCCGACGATCTCGGCGAGGCTGGGGAGATAGCCGCCGGGGAATATGTACCGGGTGATCCACGGGTCCGTGATGGACTCGGTCTCCTTCCCGATTGTGTGCAACAGGCCCAGTCCGCCTTTCTTGAGAAGCCCGGCGACCTTTTTCATGTAATCTCCCAGGAAGTCCTTGCCCACGTGCTCGAGCATCCCGATGGAAACAAACTTGTCGAATTTTCCCGTGCATTGACGATAATCCTGGAGCACCACTTCCACACGCCCGTTGAGGCCCAATTCGAGGATTTTGCGACGGGCATACTCGTATTGGTTGCGTGAAAGGGTGTTGCCCAGGCCGTCGGTCTGGTAGTTCCGGGCGGCGAAAATGAGCATGCCTCCCCACCCGCATCCCACATCGAGCAGCCTTTCGCCGGGTTGAAGAAGGAGCTTTCGGGCGATGTGATCGTACTTGCTCAGTTGGGCCTCTTCAAGGGAAACGTCCCCGGATTTGAAATAGGCGCAGGAGTACGTCATGGTCGGGTCCAGGAAAAGAGCGAAGAGCTCATCTCCCAGGTCGTAGTGCCGAGGGACGTCTTTGTCGGGGCGGTGCGGAGAAATCCTGGTCATGCACTGGTGGCGAAAGTTCTGAAGCAGCTGCAACCAATGGGGTCCGGATTCCTCGATTCGGGAGGCAAACCCCAGGCGCAGCAGTTCGCGAAGGTCGCCGTCTATCTCCGCTCTCCCCGAAACGTACGCTTCTCCCAGGCCATAAAAGCCCTTCTTGAGGATCTGCTGGGCCGCCTTCGGAGTTTTGAGACGAAGCACGACGGCCGGATGACTCCCAAACCCGGAGCTGCTTCCGTCCCAAAATTCAAAAGCAAAGGTTGCCGAGGGATCCACACGATGAAAGAGATCGGCGAATTTTTGGAAGGTTTCTTTCATAAAGGTGCCCCCCTCATTCCTGATTCCCATGAAGCCAAGAACGGACCTTTAGACCCCTCCATCTTCAAGGACGGAGCAATTTCCGGGTAGTCGTCGGAGGAATTGTAGGAGGAACGGGAGCTTCCGCTTGTTTCAATGATAAAATGCGAGAGGTTTTTGAGTCAAGCCTTGAGGCGTCGGGTGCAAAATTCTCCGAAAATCTCCGGGGGCGGGACATTTCGGCCGTAGTAGGACCCGGCCGGTCGACCTCGGGCCTGGGCCCCGGGGCTGCCGGGAGGAATCGGAAGGGGGTTCCCTAGTAGACCCGCCATCCGCCTTGATCGGTATCCTTGAAGCGAATCAGCCGGGGACGGTCGCCCGGGATTGGGACTTCCCTGCCGGTTGAACAGGCGGCCAGAGGTTCGTCGGGAAGATCGATATTTTCGTAGGCAAGCCGGCACCGGGCGTCCGCTCTGCCGAATCTTTCCTCGACCGTCAACTCCAGCACGTTGACGCCAACGGCCTTGCACTTGAAAAGCCGTACCAAATGTTTGACCCTGGGGAGCCGCCTACCAGGTCCCCTCCAGGTCCAGGGATATCCCCTGTCCGTGGGGCGGCATAACGGTTTTGGTCGAAGGGCGCCGGCAGGGCGCACTTGACCAAATTCCGGGTTTCTTACATGCGGGACGTACCGGGCATTTGCGCCGGAAAATGCCTGAATGCCGGAAGAACGGCCGAATTGGGGCAATTTCAGGTGGGTCGCGATGAGCTGGGACGCCCGTTCCTTGTCCTACTCTTCCGCAGCCTCCACCCAAGGGAGTCCTGCAACGAGGATCCCTGCCAACAACATCCGCCAACCGACCTGCTTCACGGAGTTTTCCTGTGTCTTGCTTTCAAACCGGTTCCGCCCCTGTGCCCCGGATTGCCGCTTCCGCATTTTGAAAGCCCTGGGGGGAAGTCAAAAGTTTTTTCATGATTAGGAAACGTAAACGCCCAAAATCCGGAACAGACCGCTTGCGCGGGTTGCAGAGGCCCGGAAACTCGAAGGGGGCAAGCCGGCCGCGATTGCCTCCAAACAACGGTTGCCTTGACGAAATACGGCCGAAACGACGAAACTTGGAGAAGGTCGCTTCATCGGGAAGTAGGGTCCTCACCTTCGTCCAAGGATTGCGTTTAGGGAAGGGGTGCCTCCATTCCCGACCAACCCCCATAACGCCGTCCCGAAAAGGACGGGAATTCACGGGCAGCCGGGTTGCGGGATGCAACCGGCACCGTTCTTGCTGAAAGTCAAGGCGGCGGCGAAGCGGGGAAGCGAAGGACCTCAGGGCATGGTTGTGAAAAATCCGCTCAAGGGGATTGGAATCCCGACCGACAGTTCATAAAGCCGCTGTTTCGTTTGTACAGGGCAAACCGCCCGAAAGGGCGGGGCGCAAAGCCGCTGGCCTAAGTCCGCCGGGATACGGCAGCAGGGCTGCCAGGCGAACACAGCATCCGCAAGCTGTGCCGCTCATCGTCAACCTTTTGCAACCAGGGAGGAGCGCCATGGCAGGTTTGTCTCGCAGCAGTTTCCCTTAGGATCTCCCGGCGAAACCACCAAGAAGGAGAGGCCCGGTTTTACGATCGTCCGGGCCGAGGGAACAAACTCGCCCAACCGAGGAGGATCCCAATGAGGGGTAGGATGTCGAAAAAGATGTGGCTTTTGGGTTTGGCTCTTATCTTTGCCGTAGCAAGCTCGGCGGCGGCTCAAACCACTCCCACCGCCGTGCCCGTAGACGTGAAGCCCAATGTTTGTCCCAATCCATTGAATCTGCGAAGCAGCGGCTACCTGATGATCGGAATCCTGGGAACGGCGGATCTGGATGTGAACAATGTGGACCCGGTATCCGTCCGGGTGGAGGGAGTGGCACCGAAAGCCTCCATCATCAACGTAGACAAGGCCACTCCGTACGAACCGTTCCTCGGCAAAACGGGACCCACCCAGTGCAATGAGGACGGTGCCGACGGATACCCGGACCTCATCCTGAAGTTTCGCTCCCAGCAGATTCTGAAGGCCTTGAGAGACCAGGGAGTGGAACTGCAAAAAGGAACTCCGGTCGTTCTTCATGTGACCGGTGCTTTGAGGGACGGAACTCCCATCGAAGGCGAAGATGTGGTGGTGATCAAGGGCAAGAAACCCAAGAAGTCCAGAGATTAGTCTCGGCCACCCGCGCCGCCCCAGAAGGCCGGAGCTCGATCCGGCCTTCTTCTCTTCCTATACTTCCGTTGCGGAAGATGCATGCCTTCACGCACAGGAGGCCGTCGATCAGTCCGGCCTTCTTCTCTTCCCGCACTGCAAGCATCGGCGAAGCCGGGGCTTCCTTGGCGGAGGAGGGGGGGGAGAACCGAGCCCAACTTCGAAGACCCGTGTCTGTCCTTGCCTTCCCCACACCCGGATTCCCGTCTCTTCGTCCTACCCTTGAGGCTCGTCATCGGGGAGGGAGGATCCGTTGCTTTTCGTCCATGATCTTGAGTTGCCCGTCGACCTTGAGGATCTTCCAGAGGTTTTCCGCTCGGCCGCGAACGGTCTTGGACCCCTTCGTGACTTCGAACAGGGACACGAACTTGGCGATCTGTACCCCCGGCTCGTCGGTCACAATGATCACCACGTCCCCCTCGATGGAGGAAGATATGGTATCCCATTGTCGAAAGTAGTAGCCTTTGTCCTTGCGGATGAACTCCTTGTCCACCTTCCCCTTGCCGTAATAGTCTACCTCGTGGTCGTAGCATGCAAGGGCCCCGTCGAGGTTCTTGCGGGTGTTGGCATCCATGCATTTCTCGATGAACCGCAGGATTTCCTTCCTGGAAATGGTGACGGGCAGGAACGTGGTCCGGGGGGTCTCTTCGTCGTCGAACAGAGGCAGGTCCGGTTCGGGTTCCAGGGAGGCGGGGCCTTCCTCCCGGTCCAAGTCCGAGTCGGGCTCGCCCCGGGGTCCCATCCGGCTCCTTTCCTCCGAGGGAGCCTTGGCCTGAGGGGCTTCGGTCGAGGGCTTGGATTCCTTGGGAGCCGCCGCGATATCCATGAGAATGAATCGGCTGCGTTTGGGTGCATCCTCGCGTACTCGATACGTGATGCGGGCTTTCTTATTGCGAAGCCGCTCCGCCGCAGAAGTCAGGGCCCCGATCTTCTGCTTGCTCATCCCGGGGTCCCAGTAGAAGATGAGATTGGGGCCGTACACGGCGTATTTGTCCACGTGAAGGACCGTGGTTTCCATTTCCTCCTGGTTGGCGGAAGGAGGGAGGTCGGTTCCATGTCCTCCGGCGGGCAACCCGGCGATCCAGAACCAGAGTAGTATGAAACAAAGCCTGATTGGGTGCTTCGACATCCTGTGCCTCTGTTGACGACTCCTGAAAAAAAGCATGTCCCAGAAAGTGGAAAGGCCTGGATTTTGTAAATCCAAGCCCCTCGCCCTACTCATTTTGTGAGTCGTGCGGAAAAACCGTGCAATTTTTATTGCAAGTTTTGAGAATTGTCAAATAAATGGTGTGCAGAATGTGCATGTCGATTTCTTTCAAAAGAAATTTTTGGGAGGGGGGTTGTCCCCGCCCCCGATATCGCGCCATGGAAAGAGGCAACGCCCTCATTTTTCGGGAGGGTGTCGGACCTAACGGAGGCAGTGGAAGCATGGACCTCATTTCGAAACACCTGGAAGACAAGATCGGAACCATCACCTTTCGAAACGAACGGAAGCGCAATTGCCTGAGCAGAGTTCTCCTCGAGCAATTGATGGAGGCACTGGAAGACTTGAAGGCCCAAAAGACCCAAGTCGTGGTGCTTCGAGCCCCTGCAGGCTCCAAGGTATGGTCGGCGGGCCTGGACATCGGCGAGTTTCCCAAGTCCGGAAGGGACCCTCTTGCTTACGACGACCCTCTGGAGCAGGTGTTGCGGGCCATCCAGCGGTTTCCGGCTCCGGTCATTGCCATGGTGGAAGGCAGTGTGTGGGGGGGAGCCTGCGACCTGGCCTTCACGTGCGACATCGTGGTGGGAACCGGCTCGGCTAGCTTCGCCATCACCCCCGCCAAGGTGGGGATCCCCTATAACGCCTCCGGCATTCTTCATTTCGTGAACATCGTCGGTCTTCACATCGCCAAGGAAATGTTCTTCACTGCGGCTCCAATCACCGCCGAACGGGCGGAAAAATACGGCATCCTCAACCGGCTGGTTCCCCCCGAAGAACTGGAGTCGGTCACTTACGGCATGGCGCGACAGATCGTTCGGAACTCCCCCCTCGCCATCTCGGTAATCAAGGAACAGTTGCGCATCCTGGGAAATTCCCATCCCCTGAGCCCGGAGACGTTCGAGCGGATTCAAGGGTTGCGCCGCCGGGTGTACGACAGCGAAGACTTCATCGAGGGCAAACGGGCCTTCCTGGAAAAACGCGCCCCGGTCTTCCGGGGGGAATGAAGGGGAGGCGCAAAGGCTGCGCAAGAATGCGCCTTGCCCCGGGACTTTTGTCGCCGCAGCCATCGTGGGGCAAACGGGGGTCCCTGATTTCCATGGAAACCGGCCCGGGGTCATTTCATGCCCTGGGTGATCCCGCGAACGGAGGGCTTGTCCAGCAACCTCATGAACTTTGGATTGGAGACCAGTTTTTGGACGTCCCCGGAGTTCACGGCCTGCATCACTTCCGGATCCGCCAGGATGGATTGGAAGTCCGGGTCGTTTTGCAAATCCAGGATCCTGGTCATGAGTTCCTGGTCCGAGGCAATTTGCTCCTGCAGGATCTTCACCTGCTCTCCAACGGACGTGTCCGCTGCCGTCCGCCTTTGGGTCGCACCCAGGGAATCGGCAAGAATCCGAATGTTTCGAACCCGGGACTTGTCCGCCTGAATGGTTCCCAGGGTCGGGGACCGGAGGGTGATCTTCCCGAAATCCATGGATACGATTTCGGCCCGAAGGAGGCTCCCGTCGGTCAATTCGATCTCGGAGAGCGCACCGGAAAAGACCGGGTCCGCCGACATCCACAGGAACAAGAGCGTCAGTCCTAAAAGCCGTTTTCTCAAGAGGGCCGTCTCCTCCGATCGTTCCCGTCAGGGGCAAGAAAGAGGACCCTCTCCCGCGGCAGGAAGGTTGGGGTCGAGCTGCGGATCCATCTCGAGTGAAGCTCCCCACAAACCGTTGCCGACAAACGCCGTTCGAGAGGCGAGCCGCCCCGGGCTCGAGGCTCGCAACCGACCCTGAAGGAGTGCTGCCGTCCTTTGGGGACGGCAGGGCATCCGGAAGGTCTTCATGGGGTGCGGCCTGCCCCGGCACGACCATCGTTGGGGACGCGTCCCGGGGAGCCCTTTTCCGGGCAGTTGCGCCTAATCGGCCATGTTCCCCGTGCGTAGAAGGTCGTCAAAGTAATCGACGGTCTTTCGCAATCCTTCGTGCAACGGCACCTTGGGTTCCCAGCCCAGGACCTTATTGGCCAGGCCAATGTCCGGACGCCGCATGACGGGATCATCGCTGGGCAGTTCCTTGAAAATGAATTGGGAAGAGGACCCCGTCATCTCCTTCACCTTTTCGGCCAGTTCGAGAATGGTGAACTCTCCCGGGTTGCCCAGGTTCACCGGGCCGGTAAAATCCGGGGGGGAATTCATGAGGCGTACAAGCCCATCCACCAGGTCGTCCACGTAACAGAAGGATCGCGTTTGGGATCCGTCCCCGTAGATGGTGATGGGTTCCCCTTTGAGGGCCTGGACGATGAAGTTGGAAACGACGCGCCCGTCGTTGGGATGCATGCGGGGGCCGTAGGTGTTGAAAATGCGGGCCACCTTGATCTTGAGGCCGTGCTGACGATGGTAGTCGAAGAAGAGAGTCTCCGCGCAACGCTTTCCCTCATCGTAGCAGGACCTGCGGCCGATGGGATTCACGTGACCCCAATAGGATTCGTTTTGGGGATGGACTTTGGGATCTCCGTACACCTCGGAGGTGGATGCCTGAAGAATCTTTGCCTTGAGTCGCTTGGCCAGTCCCAGCATGTTGATGGAGCCGTGGACGTTCACTTTCGTCGTCTGAACGGGATCGTTCTGGTAATGGATGGGGGAGGCCGGGCAAGCCAGGTTGTAGATCTCGTCCACTTCCACGTACAAGGGATACGTGATGTCGTGACGATACAATTCGAAGTAGGGATCGGAAAGCAGGTGCAGGATGTTTCTCTTGCTTCCGGTGTAAAAATTGTCCAGGCAAAGCACATCCCCTCCGTCCCTGAGCAGCCGTTCGCACAAGTGTGAACCCAAAAAACCGGCGCCGCCGGTCACAGCACACCGTTTACGCAAATGCATCAAAGCTCCTTTCTTTTCGAAACAAACCCGGCTGTTAGGTGCTCTTTCACAGGCCCCTCGGGCCGTCCGTTCGACCACCTCTGTAAGGCTCCAGTCTAATTCACGTTCCCTTCCTTGACAATTGAGAACTGGTTCATGAATTTCTGTTGATTACGGGGGCCTATTGGTCTAGTGTCCGTCCAACCGTTTCGCGGCGGCTCCCGGCAAGAAACCGTGAGAGGGCGCGTCCTTTGGGTTCAACTCCAACGTTTTGAGGCAGTGATCGAGTCTTATGCAAAGCAGTTTCCCCACCATCCGGAAAGTCTTTCCCTACCTTTGGCCTTACCGGGTCCCTTTTCTTGCGGCTCTGGGCCAGGTGTTTCTCATCAGTGCCTGTGAGCTTCTGAAACCCTGGCCTTTGAAGATCATCATCGACAATGTCCTGAGCAATCAACCCCTGGACTGGATTTGGCTGGGCGGCCTGCAGCAGGATACCCTCCTGGTCGTTGCCTGCATCGGGATGGTGGTCATCTACGTCCTCCTGGGAAGCATCCTGTTGTTGAACAACTACACCACCATCAAGATAGGGCAAAGGATGGTCAACGACCTGAGAGGGGACCTGTACAACCATCTCCAACGGTTGTCCCTGTCCTTTCACAGTCGCCGCCAGGTGGGGGACCTGCTGTACCGAGTGGCCGCAGACACGTACTCCATCCAGAGTCTGACCATGAACGGGGTTTTCCCCATTGTTTCCGCAGTGGTTCTCCTGGTGGGCATGTTCGTGATCATGATTCGAATGGATTGGGTGCTGACCCTTCTTGCCCTGGGAGTGTGCCCTTTGCTCCTCTTGTCCATCTCCGTGTTCGGCAAGACCCTGACATCGGCGGCGACCACCGCTCGGCAGCAGGAAAGCGAGGTCTACTCCCTGGTCCAACGGGCCATGTCGGCCATGCGGGTGATCCAGGCGTTTACCAAGGAGGAAGAAGAGCACCGACGGTTCATGAGGGCCAGCGAACAGAGCCTGGGATCCAGTTTGCGCCTCTACGTGCTCCAGACCTTCTATTCCGGGCTCGTCAACGTGATCATGGCCGTCGGGACCGCCGTGGTGGTGTGGGTGGGGGCCCGGCACGTCATGTCCGGGACCCTGAGCGTCGGCGAAATCGTTGTGTTCACCTCTTATCTTGCTTCCCTTTACGGTCCCATCAACACCATCAGCCAGACGTGGGGAATGCTTCAAGGTTCCAAAGTCGGGGTCCAGAGGGTTTTCGAAATCCTGGAGGTGGAAAGGGATTTGCCGGAAGGAACCAGGACATTTTCCGAGGACGGGGCCCGGGGAGAAATCGAGGTCCAAGGGGTCTCTTTCCATTACGTTCCCGAGCAGCCGGTGCTTCGGAAGATCGATTTGAAGGTTCGCAAGGGGCAGAAGGTGGCCATCGTAGGCCCCACGGGTGTGGGAAAGTCCACCCTGGTGAGCCTCATTCCCCGGTTCTACGACCCGCAATCGGGGCGGATCCTCATTGATGGGACGGACGTCAAAGAATTCCAATTGAAGTCCCTAAGGAGTCAGATCTCCATGGTGCTGCAGCCTCCCCTGGTTTTTCCCATGACCATCCGGGAAAACATCGCATACGGGAGACCTTCGGCCACCCCGGACGAGGTTGTCTTCGCGGCGCGGCTGGCAAGGATTCACGAGACCGTCGAGCGTCTTCCCCAGGGATATGAAACCATCGTCGGGGAGCAGGGAGCCACCTTATCCGAGGGAGAACGACAGAGAATCACCATTGCCCGTGCTATTTTGAGAAACGCCCCCATCCTCATTCTGGACGAACCGACTTCTTCCGTGGACGCGGAGACGGAAGCCCTCATCATGGACGGCCTCAACGAACTCACGGCCGGGCGCACCACCTTCATCATCGCCCACCGCCTCTCCACCGTGCGCCAGGCGGACCTCATCCTGGTCCTTCGTTCCGGAGAGATTGTGGAGCAGGGGACCTTCGAGGAGTTGATTGCCCGGGACGGTCCCTTTTCCGTGCTCTATCACACCCAGTTCGGCCTGGGAGGGGAAAAGGAGAACGGGCTGTTCGGATGACGGAGGCCGAGGGCGTTACCAGTGCCGCATGAGTCGGTTCACGGATTTTTCCAGGACCATGCAGGGCAGGGCGATGGCTGTGATGACCGCCAAGGCCAGGAGGGTCGAGGGGATCATCGCCAGTTGCCGCGTGTTCTCCCCTAGGGTTATGAGGTAAGGCTGGTGAAGGAGGTAGAGCCCGTAGGAGTACACCCCGACGCGGGCCAATACCCGCCCCCCTTGATCCAATCGATTGCCCACAGCTTCGCTCAAGTGAATCAACAGGATGGAAAGACCCACGCCGATGAGAGGGTCCGCAAACACGTAAGACCATAATCGGACGTTGCTCTCGATTCCCAGGGCATAGAGGCAGGCCCCTGCCGCCAGGGTTTTCCGGTTGAAGAGGAAGGAATCCGCAAGGTCGTGTTGCTTACGGTAGGCGTAACCCAGGGCCATTCCCGCCGCAAACTCGATAAGCCGACTGCCGAAAAAGCCCCCTTGAAGGTAGTCTCCATTGGCCTGGAGGACGAAGAGCAGCAATGTCCGGCTCAGGAGGGTGATCAGGGTGGACACCAGGATGAAGCGCCCAATGCCCAGTTTTTGGAGCATGCGAAAGAGGAGGGGAAACACCAGGTAGAGCTGCAGGAGGAGTCCCACGAACCACCATGCCGGGTTCATGTAGTAGAACAGGGTCTCGATGGGATACACGCGGTTTCCCAGAAAGCTCAGAAAGAAGCGGGAATCGATGGGTTCCGGTCGCGCCACGAGGGGGGAAACCACGTAGATGAAGTGAGCGATCCAGTACATGGGGAAGAGTCGGAGCAGGCGGCTCCGGTACCATCCCGCCCAGCCTTCGGCGGGGTTTCCGGTCTTGGCCAGGGAGAAAGTGAGCCCGAACCCGCTCATGAGTAGGAAGACCCCCACCGCGTGGAAGCCCAGGTGGGAGACGGCGGCAAAGAGGCTGTCGGCCAGGCAAACCAGGTTGGAAAGAAGGGAGGCGAATTCGCACCGGGCCAGGGATTCGGACAGGAACCCC
>JARKQW010000438.1 GCA_029974695.1 Syntrophobacteraceae bacterium
GCACTGCCGAAGAGGTGCTGAAAACGGTTTTACGGGACGGGAATCGAATCTACCTGGGGTCGGCCTGCGGGGAGCCCCAGCACCTGGCCCGCGCCCTGGTGAGTCTTCTGCCCGCTTACCGGGACTTGGAACTGGTTCAAAACCTTTCCCTGGGGAGTCTTCCCGAGGACTGGAGTCAGCTCCACGAGCACTGCAGGCTGAAGACCTTTTTCCTGGGAAACCGCACCCGCCGCGCCGTCAACAGCGGCTTCGGGGACTACGTTCCCATGTACTTCTCTTCCATTCCGGGACTGCTGCGCGACGAGGTGTCATGGAGCCTGGATTTGTGTCTCATCCAGGTCTCTCCTCCCGACGAGCACGGGTTTTGTTCCCTGGGCATCGCCGTGGACATCAACAAGGTGGCCGCCGAGATGGCCAAAATCGTCATTGCCCAGGTGAACCCCCAGATGCCGCGCACCTTGGGTGACAGCTTCATCCACGTGAACCGGCTGGATTATTTCGTCGAGCACGAGGAACCTCTCATCGAGGTCTTTTTCCGCGAACGAAGCGCCGTGGCCGAACGGATTGCCCGTTACGTCTCGGCCCTCATCGAGGATGGATCCACCGTCCAGGTGGGGATCGGGAGGATCGCCAATTCCATCCTGCGATACCTCGACGACAAGAAGGACCTGGGCGTTCATACGGAAATCCTTACGGACGCCCATCTGGAACTGGTGAAAAAGGGGGTCATCACCAGCCGACGCAAGTCTCTCCATGTGGGCAAAATCATCTCGAGTTGCTGCATGGGCAGTCGGAGGCTTTACGAATTCGTTCATAACAACCCGGAGGTGGAACTCTACCCCACGGAATACGTGAACGACCGGGCCGTGATCTCCCAAAACGACCAGATGGTGGCCATCAATTCGGCCCTCGAGATGGACCTCAGCGGACAGGTGTGTGCGGATTCCATCGGCCCCATGGTCTACAGCGGAATCGGCGGATACGTGGACTTCATGCACGGCGCCACCCTCTCTCCCCGGGGCAAAACCATCGTGGTGCTGCCGTCCACCAGTCCCGACGGTCGCCGTTCCCGCATCGTTCGACACCTGACCGAGGGGGCGGGTGTGGTCAGCTCCCGCAGTACCGTGCGATACGTGGTCACGGAATTCGGGATTGCCTACCTTCACGGGAAAACCATTCGGGAAAGGGCACTGGCCCTCATCAACATCGCACATCCCAAGTTCCGCGAACGCCTGCTGGCGGAAGCCAAGCACCTTCGCTACGTTTACCAGGACCAGATCCTGCCTCCCATCTACGAACCCCTGTATCCGGGTCAGTGGGAAACCTACCAGATTTTTCCGGGGAACGTCATGATCCATTTCCGCCCCATCAAACCCACGGATGAGCGCGCCATCCAGGAGTTCTTCTACACTTTGCCGGACCAGGACATCTACTATCGGTTTCTTTCGGCCATGAAGGTATTCCCTCACCGCAACACCCAGGGGATGTGCAATATCGACTACGAGCATGAAATGGCCATCGTCGGGGTGATAGGAGACATCGGCAACGAAACGGTCCTGGCATTGGGACGCTACATCCTGGATCAGAAGACCAACATGGCCGAAGTGGATTTTGCCGTACGGGCGGAGTGGCAGCGCAGGGGGATTGGGACCTTTCTGCTTCACTACTTGTGCGAAATCGCCAAGAGCAAGGGGATTTCGGGGCTGACGGCCTACGTGCTCGCGGCAAACCGGTCCATGTTGGCGGTGTTCCACAAGGTCGGATACTGTATTCACAGTCACTTTGAAGAGGGCGTTCACGAGATCTCCTTCCGGTTCGACGAGCCCGCCCAGGCCTGCATCACCGAGTGAGGCCCCGGGTTTTCGGGAAAGCATTCCGGTCGGGCAAGGCGGCCCGACCCTGCCATTCCGGAGCTCATCCAGAAACCGGCCCTTTTTCCCATAGAAGGTCTTTCCCTGCATGCATCCGTCGGGTACCCAGCCAGCAACTCTCGAGGAGGGCTTCGGACCGGAATTTTGGGGGAGAATTCCGCCCCACCAGGTGGCCTTCGACATTGACGGGGTCGTTGCGGATACCATGGCGGTTTTTGTTCGCCTGGCCCGGGAACGCTACGGTCTGTCTCATGTGACCAAGGCGGACCTTCGGGTCTATGACCTCTATCAGTGCCTGGACGTGGACCGGGAAATCATCCGGGATTTGATCTGCCTTACCCTGGACGACCAGCATACCCTCGAAACCCCCCCCATGCCCGGGGCCCGGGAGGTGCTCACGGAGATTTCCCGGGTTGCGCCTCTGCGGTTCATCACGGCGCGCATCTGGCCCGAGTCCATTATGGAGTGGCTGGATCGCCTCCTGCCCCGGGTGGGACCGGGGCAAATCCGGGTCGTCGCCACGGGGTCCCCCGAGGCCAAACTTCAGATTCTCAAGGACCTGGGGGTACGATACTTTCTCGAGGATCGGGTGGAAACGTGTCGGCTCCTGGCTTCCGACGGGATCCAACCCCTCCTTTTCGACCAGCCCTGGAACCGGGGGCCGGAAGCCTGCGGGCTTCCCCGGATCGAGAGCTGGTCGCACTTCCGGCGAATGCTCTTGCTCAATAACGGGGAGTGAAGTAAAGTGCCGGGGACGTGGGTGGAAGAGTACCCGGAGGCATTTCCCGCCAACGACCGGAATCCCATCCGGTCCGGAACCGCAACCGCCCCAGGAACCAAACGAGCAAAGATGAGCATGAGTTCCAACGAACCGTTGCCGATCCAGATCAAGGCCCGAAAGGACGGGTTCGTCCTGGTGCCCGACGCCGAGGCATCCTTTGAGACCATTCTCGGGTTCCTGCAGCAGCGCCTCGAAGAGGCTCGGGACTTTTTCCATCATGCCCAAATGATCCTGGATTTGCGGGAAAGGCCCCTTCGGACCGACGAAATCCGGTCCCTGCAGTGTCTGCTCATGGACAAGGTTGGGGCGAGAATCACACAGATTCGCCTGGACGAGGAGACCTCCTATTTTGCGTCGCCGGGAGCGGGCGGGTCCGTCCCCAACCCGAGATCCGTCTCCATGCCGGAACCGGTACCGGAGTCGACCCCGATGATCGTTCACAGCACCTGCCGATCCGGCACCCGCGTGGAATCGGGCTCCGATTGCGTCATCCTGGGGGACGTGAACCCGGGGGCGGAAGTACTCGCCGTTGGGGACGTCATCATTTTCGGCAACTTGCGGGGGATCGCCCATGCGGGGGCCGCTGGAAACCGCCGGGCCAGAATCTGGGCCTTGAGCATCGAACCCAGCCAGATCCGTATCGCGGACCTGGTGGCGGTGCCCCCCAAGGGAAACAAGCCGGTGCCCAAACGCTACGAGGTTGCCGAAATCCGGAAGGACCTCATCGAGGTGATCACGGTATGAAGACGGATGGGACCCCGGACCCCGAACGCTGACGTTCCGGGGCACGCCGCAATTCCATTCTCCCAAACCACTTTTCGACAACCAACAACTCAGGACGGACGGTTAGACCCATGGCCGGAACAACTTTAGTGGTGACTTCAGGCAAAGGTGGGGTCGGAAAGACCACCACGGTTGCCAATATCGGCACTGCCCTGGCCCAAAAGAAACACAGTGTGGTGTTGATCGATGCGGACATTGGCCTGCGAAACCTGGATGTGGTTATGGGCGTGGAAAATCGCATTGTCTATAACCTCGTGGATGTGATTGAAGGCAGGTGCAGGAAACAGCAGGCCATGATCCGGGATCGCAAATTCAACAACCTGTATCTGATTCCCGCCGCCCAGACCCGGGACAAGGACTCGGTAACCCCCGAGCAGATGAAGGACCTCTGTACGGAGTTGGCCGAGGAGTTCGATTTCGTCCTCATCGATTGTCCCGCCGGGATCGAGCAAGGTTTCCGAAACGCCATCGCCGGAGCGCAAAAGGCCCTCATTGTCACGACCCCCGAAGTCTCCGCCATTCGGGACGCGGACCGTGTCATCGGGCTCCTGGAAGCAAGCCTCCTCAGGGACATTCATCTCATCATCAACCGACTGAATCATCGCATGGTGAAGAAGGGCGACATGATGTCCACTGCGGATATCATCTCTCTATTGTCCGTCCCGCTCTTGGGAGTCATTCCCGAAAGTGAGGACGTGGTGATTTCCACCAACCGAGGGGTCCCTCTGGTCCACGAGAGAAACAGTAAGGCAGGAAAAGCCTTGCAGCGCATTGCCGCGCGCCTGAACGGAGAGGATGTTCCCTTGGATGACGGTCAGGGAGACGGCTTCATGGACCGGGTAAAGCGGTTCATTTGGAGTTAACAAGGAGGGTATTTTCATGCTTAGGGCAATCCGGCGCTTCTTCGGCGAGAAAGCGAGCGGTCAACTGGCTCGAAAACGTATGCAAGTGGTTCTCATGCATGATCGATTGGACCTGTCACCGGAGATCCTGGACGCGCTAAAGAACGACATCATCACCGTGCTTTCCCGGTACATGGAAATCGACCGAAACACCATTCGTGTGGACCTCGAACAAGGAAAAGACTACGCGGCCCTGGTGAGCAACGTGCACGTGAAGCGGGTTTTTCGAAGGGCGGAATCGGTTTGAATCTCCATTGCGAGGAACTGCTTCATGGCACTCCAGGTCAGGCTGGGCGCAACCTTGAGGACTTATGTCCACCCCTACGACGGTTCCGTCGGATATGAGATGGTCGTTCCCCCCGGGACCACCGTGAGAGAACTGGTGCGACGGCTGAAAATCCCCGAAGCAGAAGTGAGGCTCATCTTTGTCAACGGCGTCAGCTCCGGTTGGGAAACGGTCCTGGCCGGGGACGAACGGGTGGGCTTGTTCCCCCCCGTAGGGGGCGGGTGAGAAGGAGGGGAATCCCCCCGGCGGGCTCGATTCTTCCGGCCTGCTTGCCTGCCGGGGAGCAGGCCGCCCAAATATTCCGCCAACCTCTTGAATTTCGATTGCAAATACTCCTTTTACCCTCTATTTTATTTTGCCCAGGGTATCCTCCCAAGAATAATTCTGTTTCGACACACAAAGAAGCCGGCATGATTGCCTGGGGCGATTTATCTCCCCGACCGGACTGAAACGGTGCCCGTCCCCCCTATCCGGGGGGTGTCCGGGCAATTGGGGCCAAGGAGCGATCGAGATCATGCGAGCCCTCGTGGTGGAAGACCATAACCAGATGCGCATGATGGTCCGCGGAATGCTCGAGGAAACCAAAAGGTTCGAGCTCGTGGACGAGGCCGCGGACGGCGAACGGGGATGGGAAAGGATCCTCGACCTGTGGACTC
>JARKQW010000111.1 GCA_029974695.1 Syntrophobacteraceae bacterium
GCTCGCTGTTTCGGAGAAAGTACCCGAAGACAAACCGTATGTAGACGACCAGCAGGACAAGGATGGGTAGGCTGTAGAGGAGGGAAAAAAGGTTGTGATCGATGGCCGCCGGCGACCCCGTCAGATCGAAGACGAGGGGATGGCGCAACACCGCCAGCAGAATGATCTGATTGAAGGAGAAGGCAAAAAAGGCATAGAGGAGAAAAAAGACCAGGTAGACAATCATGTGATAACGACGCACATGCCCCATTTCGTGGGCAACCACCGACTTGAGCTCTTCCGCATTCAACAGGGACAGCAGTCCCTGAGTAACCAGGATGTAGCGGCGGCCCGGAAGGATGCCGACGATTCCCGCCGTAAGCATTTCCCCGCCAAAAAGAGGCCACAGAAGAAGGTCTCCCACCCGGAACTTCCGTTGCCGACAGAATTCCTCGAGCTCCGCCCGCACGGGAGATTCCGGAATGGGCTTGCATCCCCACAGCCGCACGACCCAGGGGGGAGCCAGCAACAGGAAGAGACCCATGACCAAGGAAAGCAGCAGAAACTGTCCCGGATCGGTCTGCAAGAAACCCGGCCCGCCGAGAATCTGTACAAGGTCGGAGACGGTCGAAATGAGGATCCATGGAATCAGAATGGCCGACCCAAAGGCCAGGTGCCCTCGCAAAAAGGCTGGGAGCCCGATCCTGGATTGATGAATCCGGCGGTAAAAGGGATGGCTCAAGGTCCACAGGACGAGGAGGTGCAGGAGGTAGACGGCCAGGCCCGTGAGCCCGGCAAGGGTATACGACTGATCGAACCACGGCATCCGTTGCAGGTAAACCTTGATGTCCAGGACATAGGTGTAGAGGACGAGAGCCGCCAGGGCGAGAACGGACAACTGGGTTTGGATCCGGTGATATGCCGCCGTGAGAGCCGAGGAAGGGGAGTGGTCCCTGAAGGTGCGGGCAAGGCGCCGAAAGAGAAGAATGCTGATGAAGACGAAGGTTCCGAACACCCCCAGGCAAAGCAGAAAGGTCTCGAGGGGAGGGTGAAGAGGCCGGGACCCCGGTTGCTGAGCGGAGTAAAGAAGGATCGCCGCCACGAAGTAAAGGAGTTGATTGTACATGGGGTCCCTGGGATGCAGGTATGGTCGGGACGGATTGCACCGAACCGGACCGTGGAAACAACCCGGTCCCGAAGGACTCCTTCGGAACCGGGGCGAAACCGTCCACGGACTATAACCGAATTCGGGGGAGGGGGCCAGACTCATCGGGCCGGCCCCCACCGATCCCCATGCGGAATGAATGGGAAAGATCCCCGGCAGATCCCCCGTTAAAGCTTTCCTTGACTTGATTTTTGCCCTGTGCAACCCTTGTGCTCCAGTCCCGAGCTCTCATTCGACCGGCAAAACAGCAGACCCATGGAGAAAAGTGTGCGGCGCATGATACTAAAGATCCTGGCCGGTTTTGCGGCAGTGTATCTACTGGTCGCCTTGGTCGTTTTCCTGTTCCAGGCCCGTCTGGTCTACTTTCCGGAACGCGACACGATTTCCACTCCTCGGAGCGCGGGGCTGGCATACGAGGAAATCACCCTCCTTACCGAAGACAATCTTCGACTCCAGGCGTGGTTCGTGCCCGCACAGAATTCCCGGGCCGTCCTGCTCTTTTGCCATGGGAACGCCGGGAATATTTCCCATCGGATCGACTCCATCGCACTTTTTGCCCGCCTGGGCCTGAGTGTGCTGATCTTTGACTATCGGGGATACGGTCAAAGTGAGGGTACTCCCTCGGAGAAAGGCACCTATCTCGATGCCGGGGCCGCGTGGCGATACCTGGTCCAGGTCAGAGGGACGGCACCCGCCGACATCATCCTTTTCGGCCGCTCCATGGGCGCTGCCGTGGCTTCCTGGCTTGCAGTTCGGGAAAATCCCGGCGGGCTGATCCTCGAGTCGGCCTTCACCTCCATTCCCGATATGGCGGCCCGGCTCTATCCTTTCCTGCCGGTGCGAATTCTGTCCCGCATCCAGTACAACACCCTGGAGAACGTCCAGCGGAAACGATGCCCTCTGCTGGTGGTGCACAGCCTCGATGACGAGATCGTGCCGTTCAGCCATGGACGGCGGATCTTCTCCTCGGCCCAGGAGCCCAAGAAGTTCCTGGAGCTCAAGGGAGACCACAACTCGGGCTTTTTGATCTCCGGTTCCCTCTACCTGGAAGGTCTGAGCAATTTTGTGGCCGCGTACCTCAAAAAATGACGGGACTGAGGGGGATGCGGGAGATTGGACTCCCTCGAGGCTCTCCTTGGGGATACAATGCAGGCAAGGACCAACAGCGAAGGTTTTTGCCAACCCGACAACAGGGGGAACCCGATGAAAGATTACCCCGAAAGGTTCGCAAGGATTTCCGGCCGTCTCATGGGGGCGTTCCTGGTCTTGGTGCTCACCGCCGCCTGTCAGACCATCTCTTTGGACTACCGCTCGGGGAGAGTCCTCGAACAGGATCGGATCGCTCTTCCGGACAACGCCGAACAACAGGGAGTGTGGAAAACCAGGGAAGCCGTGGTGGAATATCGATTTGCCCGGAGAGGGAACGAGCTGAAAATCTCGGGAGTCATGAAGTTCGCCGAACCCATCACCAACAACTTCTCGGGAATCGAGCATTCCCACCTGGATGCGATCTTTGTGAATCCGCAGGGGAAGGTCTTGGAGATTAGAGGGTTGATGAGCAGTGCCTTTGCCCACCCGGAATCTCCCCAAAAGTTCGAGAACCGGCTGAGCCTGCCTCCGGGTACCGAATCCCTCGCCTTCAGCTATCAAGGAAGAGCGTTCTCCAGCGGACTCGACAACAACGACTTGTACTCCTTCTGGTATTACCCAATCCACCCCAAGTGAAGCCCAAACGGCGGGGAGGATCGTCGAGGAAGCGCAGCGGACCGGGAGGTGCGGACCGTTGCGCCCCAAGTTTAGGGGGATCGGCGTCTTTACCGGCAATCGCCTTTGGGGAGGAGGACGGCTAGGGGAGGACAGGGACGGGAAAAGCAGTGATTCCATCCTCCGTGATCGGTGCATGCCTTGCCGGGTTTGCCGGGACGATCGCACAGGTCCTGGTTTTGCGGGAATTGCTGGTCCTCTTTTGCGGAAACGAACTCTCATCGGGCCTGATTTTCTTCTGCTGGCTCCTGTGGACCGCTGGGGGCAGTGCCCTTGCCGCGTTCCGATGCCCGAAGAAGTGGGACCCCTCCTCGATGCTGGTGGTCACCCTGGCGCTCATGGCGGTGGTCTTCCCCCTAACCCTGCTGGGGATTCGCGGGGCGAGGTCCCTGGCAGGAATTCCCCTGGGCGATGTGGTTCCGCCCGGGTGGATGCTCCTGATTTCCATGGGATCCACCGGTCTTTTCTGCCTGACTCTGGGGGCGCTTTTCTCGCTGACCTGGGCGGTGCACGTCCGGATGTCCGGGAGTCGAGAGCCGAGGCCCATTCTTGTCTACGGTTTCGAGGCCGTCGGAGCGGCCCTGGCGGGCCTGCTTTTCTACTACTGCCTTCTCCCTTACTTCTCCGCCCTTTGCATCAGTTGGATGGTCTCCTCCGCAATCCTGTGCGCCGCATGGGCGCTATCCCTCAGGCTCGAAGAGGTCGCCTCTTCCCGAACCCCCCTCTTCAGGTTCGGTCTTCCGGGTTTGGTCGCATTGACCCTGGCAGCGGGATTTGTCCTGGAGGACCTGGACCGGTTGAGCCGTCGTTGGCAGTGGGGCGATGCCCTCGTGGCTGTGGAAGACACCCCGTATCAAAACCTTGCCTTGGTGAAAAACGAAGACCAGCTCACCCTCTTTGGGAACGGAGTGTGGCTTTTTTCAGTCCCCGACCCGGAGACGGAGGAATATGCCGTGCACCTGCCGTTGCTTCAGCATCCAAACCCTCGAAGGGTGTTGATCATCGGGGGAGGGACCCGGCTGGTCGGGGAGGTCTTGAAACACCCGGGTATCGAGGTGCTGGACTGCGTAGAGCCGGACCCCGGGGTGATCCGACTGATCCGGAAGGCATTGGGGGACTCCCCCCCGCAACCGTTCCAGGACCCGAGGGTCCGCCTGCATTCCGTGGATGCCAAGGCCTTCCTAACCCATGCGCCGGGAGCCTACGAGGTCATCCTTATGAACGTGGGCGATCCCGCCAATGCTTCCATGAACCGCTTTTACACGGTGGAGTTCTTCGAGCGGATCGGAAGCCTGCTGAAGCCGGAAGGAGTGTTTTCCTTTTCTCTCTCGGCGGCTCCCGAGATCCTGGGACCTGCCCAGGCTCGCGCCATGGCATCGGCCAACAGCACCCTTCAAGCCGTGTTCAGCCGAGTGACCCTGGTCTTGGGCCACGGGGCACGGTTCCTGGCGAGCAACCCCCAAACGTTCTTCCTGCTCGAACCCGAACCTCTCGCGGAAATCATCCGGCAAAGAGGGCTCACGCTCCAGTATTTTCAAGCCGGTTTGCTTGCGGACTACCTGAGCCCTTTGCGCCGGGCCTATGCCCGGTCCGTACTCGAGAAAAGCGGACCCGCCCAGGAGAATCGCGATTTCTCCCCCACCTGCTATTTCGATCATCTCATCGTATGGGCTCTGCAACTTCATCCGCGATTGGGAGACACCTTCGTGGCCCTGTCTCGAGAAAGAAACCTTGTCCTCTGGGGTCTCTGCGCCCTGGGGTTCCTCGTCTTCCCGGTCATGTACCGGGCCGGGCGTTCCCGTAGGACGCTTCCCTTTCTGGGTGTCGTGGCCCTGGTGGGGGCCGCCCAGATGAATCTCCAAATCATTCTGCTGCTGGCGTTTCAAATCCTGGCCGGTTTCCTGTACAAGGATTTGTGTCTCATCATTGCCTTCTTCATGGCGGGAACGGGAATGGGTGCGGCCGCGTCCCTTTATCTCCCCGGGGGGCTGAGAAGTCGCCCCCGGTGGGTGTTTGGGCTGCAGGGGGCGGTCGGACTGTATTCGTTGGGGATCTGGGGCGTATTGTGGCTTCTCCATGCCCGCCAACTGCATGTCCAATGGGTCCCGCCGCTTTCTGCCCTCTTCTGTCTCCTGTCCGGGATTTCGGGGGTGCTGGGCGGTCTGCATTTTTCTCTGAGCGTAGAGGCCGTATCCTTGAGCAAAGCACCGTCGGAAAAAACCGGCGGGGGTCTCTACGGGGTGGACCTGCTGGGAGGCAGCGTGGGGGCGCTGGTGGGGTCCTTGCTGCTCCTGCCTCTTTTCGGGATTCCCGCCACCTTGGTCCTGCTTGCCGTCGCCTGCCTGGGCGGCTTGATCTTGCTGCTGCCCGCCCTGCAAAGGGTCGACGGCCCCCGCCCGGAATGAAGGGCTTTTGGGGGAATTCCTAGGTTCTTCTTGCTTCCCTCTGGTTCCAGATCCCCGGAAGGAGGGTCCCGCAGTTCCGACATTTGCCGTTGTCGAGTCGGGTAAGGCGGACCCGGTAGCCGACCCGCTCGATGACTACGGTCCTGCACTGGGGACACTGGGTGTGTTCTGCGGAATGACCGGGGATGTTGCCGATGTAGACA
>JARKQW010000117.1 GCA_029974695.1 Syntrophobacteraceae bacterium
GGGGTCCTTCTTCGGCGGACGAAGCGCGACGACGTGGAGCGGGGCCAGGTAGTGGCCAAGCCGGGATCCATCACGCCGCACACCAAGTTCAAGGCCGAGGGGTACGTATTGAAGACGGAGGAAGGGGGGCGTCATACGCCGTTTTTTCCGTGGTATCGGCCCCAGTTATATTTTCTGACCACGGACGAGACGGGGGTGGTGACGCTGCCCGAGGGGGTGGAGATGGTGATGCCGGGGGACAACATCAGCATGGAGGTGCACCTGATCACGCCCGTAGCGTTGGAAAAGGAGCTTCGTTTCGCCATCCGGGAAGGCGGACGCACCGTCGGCGCCGGGGTCATTACCGAGATCATTCAGTAAAGAATCGAGATAAGGGGCTTCCCCATGCGAGTTTTGATTACTTTGGCGTGCACCCAGTGCAAGCGGCGCAACTACAACACGACCAAGAACAAGCGCACGACCCCTGAAAAGCTGAGCTTCAGGAAATATTGCAGGTTCTGCGGAGCCCACACGGAACACAAGGAAACCAAGTAGGGCTTTCCCGTCGGCCTCGGCCGCCGACGGCGGGGTCCCCACGGGGAGACCGCCGGTGGAGGGAATTCCGCAAGAGGGCGGGACCTTCCGGGACGGGGCCCTTGACGGCGGGTTTGGGCCGCAGAAGCGCCGCACCGGGTTTGAAGGGTTTGTGAAACCAGGCAGACAACGGGAGTGAGGAATCGGGTGAAGCTGTTCCAGAAGAAGATGGGAGAAGACGGGGACCCGGCCGGGAAGGGCCAGAAGGCCAAGAGTCCCAAGAAATCGGCTTCACTGCCTTCGAAGCCCAAGAAGATCGAACCCGCCAGGAAGGCTTCCAGGAAGAGCGACGAGCCGCGTTTCAAGTGGTGGAAGGACCTGAGGGAATACCTGCGCGAGGTGGTCTATGAACTGCGCAAGGTCATCTGGCCCACCCGCAAGGAAACCATCGGCTCAACGTCCGTGGTCTTGGTGATCGTGATCCTGGCAGGGCTGTTTCTGGGGGCTGTGGACGTGATCCTGAGCCGGCTGGTTCGGTTTCTCACCGGCTAGACCGGCGGCGGGAAGGCCGGGGGGAAATGAGGTTGTCGCCCGAGGGGAGTGCCCGAGGGAAACTTGAGGATTTCGAATCGAATTCTGACGAATGGGGATTTCGGTGGCCATAAAGTGGTACATAGTACATACCTACTCGGGATTTGAGCACAAGGTCAAGACGACCCTGGAGGAACGCATCAAGGCCGAAGGGAAACAGGCTCTTTTCGGACAAATTCTCGTGCCGACCGAGAAGGTCATCGAACTGGTGAAGGGACAGCGGAAGGCCTCCTCCCGAAAGTTTTATCCCGGCTACATCCTGGTTCAGATGGAACTCAACGACGAGACCTGGCACCTGGTGCGCCACACTCCCAAGGTGACCGGGTTCATCGGAAGTCAGGAACGTCCCATTTCCCTTTCGGACGAAGAGGCTCAGGCCATCATACAGCAAATGGAGGAAGGCGCTCAGAAACCTCGACCCAAGTACCGGTTCGAGAAGGGCGACGAAGTCCGGGTTGTGGACGGTCCGTTCGCCAGCTTCAATGGTATCGTGGATGAAGTGATGCCTGAAAAAGGGAAGGTGCGGGTCCTTGTGAGCATCTTTGGCCGGTCCACACCGGTGGAACTGGATTTTGTGCAAGTGAACCGCATCTGATCCCCCGGCTCGGGGCAGACTCTCTGAAGGAGTTCAAGCAGGAATGGCTAAAAAGGTTGTAGCGAACATCAAATTGCAGGTGTCGGCCGGAGCGGCGAATCCCTCCCCTCCCATCGGCCCGGCCTTGGGACAGCACGGCGTCAACATCATGGAGTTCTGCAAGTCCTTCAACGCCAAGACCCAGGGTCAGGAAGGGATGATCATTCCGGTGGTCATCACCGTCTATGCGGACCGATCTTTCACCTTCATCACCAAGACTCCGCCGGCCTCCATCCTACTGAAGAAGACGGCCCAGGTCGCCAAGGGTTCCAGCGAACCCAACCGGAACAAGGTTGCCAAGGTGACCAAGGCCCAGGTGACGGAAATCGCCAAGTTGAAGCTGCCGGACCTCAACGCCCGGGACCTGGACGCTGCGATCCGGACCATCGAGGGAACCGCACGCAGCATGGGAATCGAGATCGAAGGCTAGCCCCCCTCCCAGGAAAACGGGAGGGTGACTTTTGGAGACTAGAAGATGGCAAAGAGCGGGAAAAAATATACTGCGGCACGCAGCAAGGTGGATCCGGCCAGGCGATACAGCTTTCAGGAAGCCCTTCAGCTGGCTGCGGAGATTGCCTTCTGCCGCTTTGACGAGACCTTGGACATCGCTGTGAGGCTGGGGGTGGATCCCCGCCATGCAGACCAGATGGTGAGGGGAACGGTGGTCCTCCCCAACGGGTTGGGCAAGACGGTCCGCGTGCTGGCTTTCGCCAAGGGCGAGAAGGTCAAGGAAGCCATGGACGCAGGGGCGGATCACGCCGGCGGGGACGAATTGGTGGAAAAGATCAAGGAAGGATGGCTGGATTTCGACAAGACCGTGGCCACTCCGGACATGATGGGCACCGTGGGCAAGATCGGGAAGATCCTGGGACCCCGGGGCCTCATGCCCAACGCCAAACTGGGCACCGTGACCTTCGATCTTGCCAAGGTGGTCCAGGAAATCAAGGCGGGCAAGGTGGATTTCCGCGTGGAGAAGACCGGGATCGTTCATGCCCCGATGGGCAAGATCTCTTTTGGAGGGGAGAAGCTCCTCCAAAATATCTCGGCCTTCATGGACACCATTCTGCGATTGAAGCCTACGGCGGCCAAAGGGACCTACCTGCGCGGTATTGCCATATCCACCACCATGGGGCCCGGGATTCAGATCGATCCCCTGATGGTGAAGGGGATCCTGTCCTAGGGGAGAGATACGCGGGGATTTCTCGGAATTCCCGCGGCGAGCACAGACTAGCTGCCGCTTGGTGCTTTCAGACATCTGAGACCTTAGGTACATCCGAGAGATGTTTAATCCTCCGAAAGCCGGGGGACCTACCGAGATGGTTGAAGGAACCAATCAGGCTCACGGGCTCATGAGCAGATCCGGAAGTCGGAATGTATCGTGAATTCGCTCGAGGGGTCCTCGGAAGCCGCAAGGCTTCGGGCCGCTCCCCCGGGTGAGACCTCCGTAAGACGAAAGCACGCCGGCAGACGAAGGGAGGGAAGACAGACTTTGGAACGAATCCAGAAGGAGCAAGTGGTTTCGGAACTGCGCGACAAGCTGCAGCGAGCCAGTGCGGCGATCCTCACCGATTTCAAAGGGATGAGTGTGGCCGAAATGAGCGAGCTGCGGGAAGCTCTTGCAGCGCAGGAGGTGGACTACCAGGTGGTCAAGAACACCCTGATGCGGCTCGCAAGTCGGGATACCGGCATGGCCGTGCTGGAACCCCATTTGAAAGGGACCAACGCCATTGCCGTCGGCTACCGCGACCCCAGCGTTCCCGCCAAGATCCTCAAGAAATTCAACAAGACCAATGAAAAGCTCAAGATCAAGGCAGGGGTCCTGGGAACTCGGCTTCTTAGCCCGGAGCAGGTGTCGACCCTGGCGGAGTTGCCTCCCCGGGAGGAACTCCTGGCAAAGCTTCTGGGCACCTTGAACGCGGTGCCGACCGGTTTCGTGACCGTCCTGAGCGGCGTGATCCGGTCTTTCATCGGTGTGCTGGCGGCCGTCAAGCAGAAAAAAGAAGAACAAGCTTAAGGACTTATGGAGGAAGCAAACGATGTGTAATTTCACCAAGGCGGACCTGATACAATTCATTGAAAACATGACGGTATTGGAACTGAGCGAGCTGATCAAGGAACTCGAAGAGCGGTTCGGCGTGTCGGCCGCGGCTCCCATGGCCATGGCGGTCATGCCGGGGGCGGCGGCGGCGGAAGCGGCCCCCGAGGAAGAACAGACGGAATTCTCCGTGGTGATCACCGCAGTGGGCGACAAGAAGATCCAGGTGATCAAGGAAGTGCGGGCCATCACCAACTTGGGCCTCAAGGAGGCCAAGGACCTGGTGGAGAAGGTGCCGGGGACGGTGAAGGAAGGGATTCCCAAGGAAGAGGCGGAAGCGATTGCCAAACAGTTGACCGAAGCGGGTGCCACGGTCGAGATCAAATAGCTACTCCCCGATCATCTGTGCATCGGAAACCGACTGTGGGACAGCCTTCAGCTCGGTTTCCGATTTTGATTTTGTAAACCCTCTGAGATTTCCCTGTTTGAGGAGCGACCTACGGCCCTCCACCCATCTTTGAGTTGCAGGAGACGTCATGGCAACGGCCTTAACCCATGAATACCGGGTACGAAAGAATTTTGCAAAAATCCACAAAATCATCGACATCCCCAATCTCATCGAAATGCAGAAGGAGAGCTACAATCAATTTCTGCAACGGGATGTCCCACCGGAAGCCAGAGGGGACAGGGGGCTTCAGGAAGTCTTCAAGAGTGTGTTTCCCATCGAGGACTTCAGCGGTACGGCTTCCCTGGAGTTTGTTCAGTACAGTTTTGGAGAGGTCAAGTACGACGTCGAGGAATGCCTGGCCCGGGGCATGACCTACGAGGCCCCCGTCAAGATTGTGGTGCGCCTGGTGGTCTATGACGTGGACAAAGAGGCGGGGACCCGATCCATCCGCGACATCAAGGAACAGGAGATCTACTTTGGGACCCTGCCCCTGATGACCGACAACGGAACGTTCATCGTCAACGGGACGGAGCGAGTGGTGGTGAGCCAGCTCCACAGGTCTCCGGGCATCTTCTTCGACCATGATCGGGGCAAAACCCATTCCAGCGGAAAGATCCTGTATTCGGCCCGCATCATTCCTCTGAGGGGTTCCTGGCTGGATCTGGAATTTGACCCCAAGGACATCTTGTACGTTCGCATCGACCGTCGGCGCAAGTTTCCCGTGACGGTGCTCCTAAAGGCCCTGGGTTACACC
>JARKQW010000442.1 GCA_029974695.1 Syntrophobacteraceae bacterium
CTTGAAAAGAGAATCGAGGGTGGCGGTGTTCCCCGGGTCGAGGCGGGCCATCTCCCCTAGGGTTTCCATTTCGGCCTTGGTATTCTTCTGCTTGCGGTAGATGTCGAGGAGGTACTTGCGGGATTCCACGTCCTTGGGGTCCAGAGAGGCGATTTTCTCGAAGGCGTCGGCGGCCTTGTCCCATTTCTTGCCTTCATAATAGAGGACCCCCAGGTTGTGGAGCAGGGTCTTGTTTTTGGGCTGCAGCTGAACCAGTTGTTCGTAGCCCGCCTGCAGGGCCGCCTTGTCGTTGGTCTTTTCCAACACGGCGATCATTCGCACCAGGGCTTCCTTGTTGCCAGGATTCTTCTGAAGGACCGATTCATAGGTCCGACGCGCTCCCCCGTAGTCCTTCTTACGCTCCTGGAGCTCTCCCATCTGCATCCAGCTGCGCAGGTCCGCCGGGTTTTTCTGGAGATATCGCTCGAGGGCGTGGATGGCCTTGTCCGGGTCTTCGCTGTGCTGGTAGGTCACGGCCAGGTTGTAGTACACGTCCGGGTCCTTGACCCCGGACTTGAGGACCTTTTCGTAGGTGGCCGCCGCCTTGGCCCAGTTCTTGGTCTGGGTATTGAGCTCAGCCAAAACGAGGAGCAGGGAGCTGTGAAAAGCCTTGGGCACCTCCTGCTGGTGCTTCTCGAGAAACTTCCCCGCCTCCTCCTTGGACTTGTTCTTTTGCAGGTAGCCGAGAAATTCTTTGAACTCCTCGCGGTCTTCGGACAGTCGCAGGAGTTCGAGGTAGGTCATCAGGGCGTCGTCGACCCGCTTTTGAGCCTGATAGATGGTGAGGAGCCGTTCCAGGACGGGCTTGGTCTTGCCGACCTCGTTGATCTCCTTGTAAAGCTGCACCGCCTCGTCGTAACGCTTGGAATCGAAGTACAGGGTCGCCAGCTGAGTCTTGACCAGGACGTTTCCGGAGTTTTCCCGGAGGGCCTTTTCCAGGTACGTGATCTTGCGGTCCATGTCCGCGGTGGTGTTGGCCTTTTGGAGCCAGTCCTTGGCGTCCAGTTGAACCAGGAAGGAGACCTTGCCGATGGGACGGTTCCAGAGCAGAGCTCGAAGCTCGACGGTCTTGGGCGTTTCGAAGGATTCGTTGGGCATCAGCTCCCGAAGAGTCCGGGCTTGCGCCCGAATGGCGCGCACGTCGAGGTCCGTGGCCACGACCTTGGTCCCCCAGGAAACCCAGCCGTCGGTCTTGACCTGGAGGAGCTGCAAAGAATCCCGCGGGTTGACGAGGCACTGGGTATCGGGCAAGAGGATGACCTCCTTGCCGTTGTGAAGGAGCCGGATGGCCACCAGTTCCTTGGGAAAGGGCAGGTAGGAGGTCGCCGTCGACAGGAGACTGGGGTAAAAGACAAAGAGGCCTGCAGCCCCCACCACGGTCAGCAGCAGAAGCCACAGTACGACGGACAGGAAGTGCGACTGCTTTTTGCGCTTTGCCGAACGCGTGACGGATTCATCCAAGCTGTAAGAATAACCGCCGTGTCTTTTGGGACTCATGGCTCTTGCCTCAGCTCCTCATCCATTCCCAACATTCCGTAGAGCCGCCGGGTTTCCTTCGAGGTCAGATAGCGGAACGTTGCGGGTTTGAGATCTCCCAGCCTGAGGGGACCATACCCCACTCTTCGGATTTTGAGAACGGGATGGCCCACCGCTTCTCCCATCTGCTTGATCTGACGGTACCAGCCCTGATGCAGCACCATTTTCAGCCACGAGGTCTTGGACGAATGACGAAGAACGGATACCTGTGCGGGGGCGGTGACGCCCCTGGCCAGAGGGACCCCGGACCGAAGCCGGATCAAAGCTTCCTCGCCGGGAATTCCCCGGACCTTTACCTCATAGATTTTGGAGACGCCGTGGCGGGGATGTTGCAATCGGTGAGCCAGCAGCCCGTCGTTGGTGAGAAGCAGCAATCCCTCGGCATCGTAGTCCAGGCGTCCCACCGGGAAGAGGCGAATCCCCAGGGGGGGAAGGTAGTCCATCACGGTCTTTCTGCCCTGGGGGTCTCGAAGGGTGGTGACGCAGTTGCCGGGCTTGTTGAAAAGAAGAACCGCTTTGCGCGACTCGAGGCCGATGGGTGCGTCGTCCACCCGGATGTCGTCCGTCTCCGGGCGGACCCGGGTTCCCAATTCCCGAACAATGGATCCGTTGACCGCCACCCGGCCCTGTCGAATGATTTCCTCCGCCGTTCGACGGGAGCCCAGTCCCGCCTGGGCCAGCACTTTCTGAAGCCGGACTCCCTTCATGGAACCTCACCGTCTCGAATGGGTCCCCTCGTCATGACTCCCGCCTTCAGGTCCTCATGGGGTCGATCCCGATGGCCCTGCGGGCTTCGGCAATGGTTTCGGCCGCCACCTTTTGGGCCGACGAAATGCCCTGCCGGATGGTTTCCCGAACCTGGTCCGGCTTCCCCTCGAGTTCCATCCTCTTTTCTCGAATGGGGTCCAGCCGCGCGAGAACATTCTTGATGAGGATCTTTTTGCAATCGATGCAGCCGATGCGGGCCGTTCGACAGCCTTCGGCCACTTCCTCGATCTCGGCCGGGGACGAATACAGCTTGTGCAAGGCAAAGACGGGCGAAAGCTCGGGGTTCCCCGGATCATTCCTTCGAACCCGGGCCGGGTCCGTCATCATTTTCAGGATCTTCTCCCGAACGTTTTCCCCGGGTTCCGTGATGTAGATGCAGTTGCCGTAGCTCTTGCTCATCTTCCGACCGTCCGTTCCCGGCAGGACGGGGGCTTCGGTGAGGAGCACGTCGGGGACCGGGAAGACCTCGCGCTGGTAGATGAAGTTGAAACGGCGGGCGATCTCCCGGGTCATCTCCACGTGGGGGATCTGGTCTTTTCCCACGGGAACGCCGTGGGCGCGATAGATGATGATGTCGGCGGCCTGGAGCACCGGGTAGCCCAGAAAGCCGTAGGTGGCCAGGTCCTTCTGATCCAGCTGCTGCTGCTGTTCCTTGTAGGTGGGATTTCGCTCGAGCCAGGGCAGGGGAGTGATCATCCCCAGGAGCAGGTAGAGCTCCGCATGTTCCTTCACCTCGGACTGGATGAACAGGGTGGCCTGCCGGGGGTCCAGCCCGGCGCTGAGCCAATCCAGGACCATATCCCACGTGTTCTCGGTAATCTGCCCTGGACTTGCGTAATCGGTGGTCAGGGCATGCCAGTCGGCAACGAAGAAGAAACACTCATATTGGGACTGAAGTCGAATCCAGTTGTCCAGTGCTCCGTGAAGATTCCCCAGGTGAAGGCGCCCCGTAGGGCGCATGCCGCTCAAAATCCGCTTTCGTTCCGACATCGATGTTGAACTCCTTCCTAAAGAATTAGTCTCATGAATAGAGTCAAGACGGGTTCCAGGACGTAGTCGTCCGCGACCCCGCCGGCAATGAGCAACAAGAGAATCAGGACCCCGTAGGGTTCGACCTTCTGCAGTTGAACGGCCAGTCTCGGGGGCAGCAGTCCCATGAGGATGCGGCCGCCGTCCAGGGGCGGAATCGGCAGCAGGTTGATCACCATCAAGGTCAGGTTGAACGTCGCGGAGAATGCCGCCATGATCATCAGGGGTTCCAGGACCCAAAGGAGCTCCGGGGGGCTCCCCAAAGCATTGATCGCCAGGATCACGCCGCGGTATGTCAGGGCGCTCAGGCAGGCCAGCACAAGGTTGGAAAGGGGCCCCGCCGCGGAAACCAGGGCCATGTCCCTCCGGCCGCCCTTCAGGTTGGTGAGGTCCACCGGCACGGGCTTGGCCCACCCGAACAAAAAGGGGCTCCGGGTGGCGATGAGAATCCCGGGAAGCAGGATGGTGCCCACCAGGTCAACGTGCACCAGGGGGTTCATGGTGATGCGCCCCTGCATCCGGGCCGTCGGGTCCCCCCGTTTCTCGGCCGCCAGGCCGTGGGCCACTTCGTGGGCCACAACGGCCAGCAGCAGCGGCACCGAGTACAGCAGGGCATTGAGGATCGTTTCTTGCCACATGAAGGTCCGCCGGGGTGCATTGCATGAACCGCTCCGCACCGTCTGGGGTCCCCAGTTGCCGGGATGCTCGAGGTCCAAACCGACCTCCGAACCCACCCGGGAGATTTCGGCGCCCCGTCGGGACCGGGGTCGGCCGGGATCGAGACCGACTCCGGATCCATGCTCGAAGCCCGTTTCCATGGAGCCGGACCGGAGCACCCTCCTTCAATTCGATACGGAGGAAGAATCGAGGCCCTTCCGAGGAACGAGTTCCCGGTAATGCCGCTCCACGTATTCGATCTCTTCCTGCCGGTTTCGGACCTCTCCGTTCAGACGCACCGTGAGCAGGTCGTCCAGGACCTTGCGGTAAACGGGCCCCGGAGGAATGCCCAGAGCCCTCAGGTCCCGGCCTTTCACTTCCGTTCGCACGTTCCGGTAGCGATGAAAGTAGTGGCTGATCGCCTTGCGGACTTCTTCCCGCTGGGTCTTTGCCATCATGAACAGGAGCTCTTCGGGCCGGAACGGCTGAAGTGCACGATAGATATCCCTGGGTCGAGGATCAGGCAACAGGAAAAACCCCCCGAGAAGGTCCCGAACCTGGGCATAAGTCCAGAGGATTCTTTCCTTTTGAGCGCTGTTGAGCTCGAGTCGCCCGAAGGCCTTCTCCAGTTCCGTAGGGGTGAGGGCGGACAGGAGCCCCAGGAAGTGGACCCACCATTTCTCGAGAGGTTCGTCCAGGAAACTGAGGCGATGCCAGGAAGTGACCTCGTTGATGCGGGTGACCAGCTCCTCCATCTTGGTGTCGAACTTCATCTTCCGGGAAAGGACCGCCAGGACCCCGTACTCGCCCATTCTGCGCAAGGCAGGCAGGGGGTTGTCCTCCATGAGGATCAGCTGCAGTTCGTGGAAGAGGCGATGTCCCCCCAGTTTTTGAATGAGCCCCATCTGGACGGCCGTGCGGATCAGGTTGGCGGTCTGCTTGGCGATGCGAAACCCAAACCGCTGCTCGAAGCGAATGGCCCGAAGGATCCGCGTGGGGTCCTCCACGAGGCTGAGGTTGTGCAGGACCCGGATCATCTTCTCCTTAAGGTCCCGTTGGCCCCCGAAGAAATCGATCAGCTGGGCGAAGGTCCTGGGGTTCAAATCCACCGCCAGAGTGTTCACGGTGAAATCCCGGCGGTACAGGTCCATCTTGAGGGAGCCGAATTCCACGATGGGAAGGGCGGCCGGGTACTGGTAGTATTC
>JARKQW010000149.1 GCA_029974695.1 Syntrophobacteraceae bacterium
GGAATCCAGGGAGCAATCAAATCAAATCAAGGATTCCACATCCCTTCGTCCCCCACTTTCGTTCCCTCCCGGTTTTTCGCCGCCGCGGCAGGCGGTGCTACCCCCCCTGGCTCTTTGGTGGGCTTCGCTTCGCTCCACCCACTCTACATCGCTCACAGGTGTGCGTCGCGGGGAGAGGATGGAGCGGGGGAACGGGAAACCGATGCCCGCCAGGTACCGGCCGGCAGCATGCCGAAATGGGCGTTCCGCTTACCAGCCTCCAAGCGTCCTCGCTTCCCAGCCTCCGGCCTCTCGCCCCCGCCCCAAAAAACAAAGCCGCGAACCACCCTCGTCTTCGGGCCGTTCGCGGCTTTTCAAGTCAAGCAAGGCTTAAAGTGTAGAACCTACACTTCCTCTACCGTGATGGCGCTCTGTTCGCACACTTCCACGCAGCTCTCGCAGCCAAGGCATTCCTCTTCATTGACCGGTTCCGCCTTGCCGTCGACGATCTCGTACACATCCACTGGGCATACATCCACACATTCCGCGTCGCCGGTGCACTTGTCCTTGTCAACGGTAACCTTAAACATCTTCTTTTCCTCCATCCTCACAGGAACTGGATAAAATCACCCGATATGCCCTTACCGAGGGGTAGCCTCTTCCTCCCCACTTAGCCGCAGAAACTGGAATCTAGGTAACCCCATCCCTTTGGGATTGTCAAGCCCTATTCGGTATCATCAAACCAATGTTTGCTCGACCTCGTTCGGGGCCCAAAACTCACCGACGAGTCACTCGGGAATGAAAGTCATGGATGATTGCACGGGTGCATCACGGGATGGAAAGTTACAGGCATGGGCAATCCGCGGCCCCCACGTTTTGTCGCCCGTTGCATCCGGAAAGCCCGGCGTCGGGAACGGGACGGTAAGGGGAAGGGCTCGCTGGGGCCGTCTCCTCCATGGGGACAGCCCCAGCGCTTCTACACGATCTTTCGGGCATGACGGCGGACAGCACAGTGCTTCCCGTCGCCAACCCGACGAACCAACCGACCAACCAGCCAACCGCGCCTACACGCAACCGGTCGGCTTGGGCAGTCCCGCCATCTTACAGGCTCCCTTGCCCGGTCCCGAGGGGAACAGCTCGTAGATGTACTTGAGCTTGTAGCCGGTCACCTTGGTGAGGATCCGGACCATGGGGGCAATCCCGTGTTTCTTGTAGTAATCCTGGAGCACGTGGATGACCTTCCAGTGCTCTTCGGTAAGCTCACTGATTCCTTCCGAAGTCTTCACGTAATCGACCCATTCGGGACACCACTGATCGAAGCTGGCGATGAATCCATCTTCATCCACCTCAAACGCTTTCCCCTTGAATTCGATTTGTGCCATGGACACTTCCTCCTTTTATAGTGATGTTGAATATCCGCAGGCTCCAGAAAGCCTCATGTCCGGATCTGCACTGCGATCCACCGATCCGTTCATCCTTTCGGACTGATACCGTCGGGCAGCGCGCACAATGCCTTCTGCCCATGAATCATTGCCCACTGCGTGGATGTGCGAATAACTCGCCAAGGCGTTCTTATAGCACAGTCCGTCCCAACCTGTCACTATTCCATGTCCCTTTTTCAGCCGAAAAATGAACGAGACCGATGGGTTCGGCCCTAAGAGAACCCGGGAATAATGAAACTCGTGACCCTTGAGGGTCCTTCCTTCTGCAAAAAATGGATTGTGGTTCACACACTCCATGACCGTGTATCCGTGACCCTGCGGCCTTTTCTCCAATACTACGGGATACGGGAAAGTGCCCACCATGGGATAAGACCGGCCTTCGAAGGAAATCTCCCGGCAAAGGAACATCAAGCCGCCGCATTCCGCGTACACCGGCAGGCCTTCTTCGATTCGCCGCCCCAGGGAGGCTCGGAAGCCTTCGTTGTCGGCAAGGACCTGCAGGTGGGTTTCCGGGAATCCGCCCCCGATGTAGAGGGCGTCCAAAGGGGGAAGCGGCTGACGGGCAAAGCTGGAGATTTCCACAAGAACGGCCCCCTTCTCTTGGAGGGCCTCCAGATTTTCAGGATAGTAGAACTGAAACGCAGCGTCTCGGACGATTCCTACGACAACGGGGTCACCCCTCTTTGGGGATTTCTCGGCATGGCCCGGACCAACCGGCCAACCGAGAGGCTTCACGATTCTCGCGAGGTGCAAAAGGGCTTGCAGGTCGAGGCAATCAGCAATCTTGTGCGCCACACAGTCCAACGCTTCGGAGACATTCGGGGATTCCTGGGGAGGAACAAGACCCATGTGGCGCTCGGGAAAAAGAATCCCCGGGTCTTTGGGCACGACTCCCAGTACGGGAATCCCGCAAGCGTCCTGGATGGATCCGCGCAGCACCTGCTCATGGCGCTTGCCCGCCACCCGGTTCAGGATCACCCCCGCCAGGGGCACTTCGGGATCCAGCTGTCGGCATCCCAAAACCATGGCGGCGGCGGTCCGCGTCACCTTGGTGGCATCCACCAGGAGCACCACCGGCGTTCCCAGAAGCTTGGCCAGTTCCGCCGAGGAATAACTTCCTCGACGGTCCACTCCGTCAAAGAGGCCGCGGTTGCCCTCGATGAGGGCCACATCGGCCCCTTGAATGCGCTCCAGAAAAGAACCCAGCATGTCGGCGGGTTCCATGAGGAAGGGATCCAGGTTGTAACACGGATGCCCGGCGGCCATGGAGAGCCACCCGGCATCGATGTAGTCCGGCCCCTTCTTGAAGGGGACTACCCGAAGCCCGTGGAGGCGGTTCCACGCCGCAGCCAGCCCCATGGTCACCAGGGTCTTTCCCGATCCGCCCCGCAGGGCGGCTATCATCAGGCGCGGCTTGTCAAAACCCATCGCGATACTCTTACCAAAAAATACTCGTGAAGGCACGGATGCGGGAGGTGAAGGGTTTTCCGCCCCGGGGAGCGGGATTCTCCGGGGTCGCTCCCCCCCGAAGGAAAGCGGCCCCGCCGGGGACATACACCACGATCCAACGACCTTGGGGATCCTTCCCGGGAAGGTCCTCCTCCTCCCCCTCATGAGAGGGGAAAAACCCTTGCCGCTCAAGCTCTCGAAGCACGGCGCAAAGAGCTTCCAACCCGTTCCATCCGGTAGTGGGAAAAGCCTTCCGCCGCTGCCGCCCCGGGAAGAAGCCGCTTGCGGCACCTTCCCGCAGAGCCGGGGAACCCCTCCCTCTCCCCCGAGAGGAGAGGGAGGGGTGAAGGGGGTCCCTGTTTCTCGAGGCCAGTCCTTAGAACTTGAACTGGGTCGTCGTTCTCCACGTGGTCATGGCCAGCCGGTAGTCGTCGATGTGCTCATGACGGAACTCCAAGCCGGTCTTCTCGAAGAAACGCTCCCAACCGATCCGGTTGATCCAATCGCCCACGCGCTCGTAGCGTCGGGCTCCCTCGGCGTAGGCCACTACGATCTTGCGAATGGTCTGCACCGTGGTGGGCCAACGAGGCGGCTCATTGGGGATGAACGGAACCGCCAGTTTCGAGAACATGGGAGTCGAGATTACGTTGGACACCTTGCCGCCCACCCAGAGGGCGATGCCGTCGGCTTCGCCGTCGGCCAGAGGCAGGGCCGGGCACATGGTGTAGCAGTTGCCGCAGAACATGCAGCGGTTGTTGTTGATTTCCACGCTCTTGTATTCGCCGACCTTCTTGGGCTTAATGGCGGCCGTGGGGCAGGCGGCGATGACCAGCGGGATTTCGCAGACGTTCTGTACGCGGTCGTGCTCGATGAAGGGCGGTTTGCGATGCACGCCCAGGATGGCGATGTCCGAGCAGTGAACGGCACCGCACATGTTCAGGCAGCACGCCAGGGCGATGCGTACCTGTGCGGGGAGCTTGTGGGAACCGAAATACTCGAACAGGTCGTCCATGACGGACTTGACCACGCCCGATGCGTCGATGGCGGGGGTGTGGCAGTGAGCCCAGCCCTGGGTGTGGACGATGTTGGTGATGCTGTTGCCCGTTCCACCTACGGGGAACCAGTTGCCTCGGCTCTTGAGCTCCTGCTTGAGGGGCTCGAGCTTCGTCTTGTCCGAAACCAGGAACTCGACGTTGTTTCGAGTGGTCCAGCGCAGGTAACCGCCGCAGTACTTGTCGGCGAGATCGCAGATTTCCCGAATGAGATCCACGCTGATGAGTCGGGCGGTCCCGATCCTAACCGAGTAGAGTTCGGCGCCCGATTCGGCCACGTGCACCAGGACCCCGGGCTCGAGGATCTCGTGATACTTCCACTTCCCGTAATTTTCCTTCACCACCGGCGGGAAAAATTTGTCGTACTTCGGGGGTCCGATATCCGTGATGCGGTCTTGCATGAGATTGTTGGGATCAAACGGCATAGCTCCACCTCCTAAGCCTGATGTCTCTCGCGGAAGGCCTTGGCATCACGTTCCCAGCCGCCGGGTACTTCCGCCGGATCGTAGAAAATGTAAGGATTGTATCGGGGCGTATTGACCAT
The DNA here is from genome assembly GCA_029974695.1 of Syntrophobacteraceae bacterium. Lineage (GTDB taxonomy): Bacteria > Desulfobacterota > Syntrophobacteria > Syntrophobacterales > Syntrophobacteraceae > JAGPLX01. The sequence goes on from JARKQW010000149.1 coordinate 4,467, forward strand.
CCTGGGATCGGGCGTGAGATCGCAGGCCTTGAGGAACTCGCGCATACCGATACGCTGGATCATTTCCCCGAGGCGCTCGCGGTTCTTGCCGTTTTCCATCCACAAATCCCACATCTTTTCTACGAATTCATGGAATTCGGAGTATGGAGGCTCCATCTTCAGGAAGGGGATGACCACGCTGGAAAGCTGCGCACCTTCGAGGATGGGGGCCTTGGCGCCCACGAGGATGGTGGCGCCCGTGTCGGTGCCGGGCCGCAGGGCCCGCGGCATGACGCGGATGCAGTGCATGCAGCGTGTGCAATCTTCATCCCAGATTTTCAGGTTTTTCCCATCCCAATCCATGCACCGGGTGGGGCACAGGTCGACGACTTCCTTGACGATGTCGAACTTGTCCCGCTTCCCGTCGGCACCGGCATGGGGAACCAGCTCACCGCCCACATAGGCGCGAACGGCTTCCTGGTCGATGCGGATCTGGTCTCGCCATGTTCCAATGATCGAGCAGTCGGCGCGGGCGATGGCGGCCACGCAGTCGCAGGCGCAACCGGAGGACTTGAACTTGAACTTGTAGGGGAACATGGGCCGATGGAGGGCGTCCTGGTATTGCATGGTGACATCGTAGATGATGTCCTGGGTGTCGATGCAGGCCCATTCACAACGGGCCTTTCCCAGGCAGCCTTCGGGGGTTCTCATGTTGGAGCCGGAACCGCCCAGGTCCATCCCGAGATCATGGGTGAGCTCGTAGAACATGGGCTCCAACTGGTCCGTGGTAGTCCCCAGGAA
>JARKQW010000191.1 GCA_029974695.1 Syntrophobacteraceae bacterium
GGATTTTTTCCCCGATGGAGACCATCGTTCTACTTTCTTATTCCCAGCTTTTTCATCCGGGAATCGAAGGTGGACCGATTGACCCCGGCTTCCTGGGCCGCACGGGTGATGTGCCACTTGTGCTTGTCCAGGAGGTACAAGACGTAGGATCGTTCGACCTCTTCCCAGGATTGGCCTTCAAAGGCGGATTTTTCCGCAATCGTCCCGGGGGTCCTGCCCCCTTCTGCGGGATCGGCCGAGGCTTCGGGCTGGGGCTCGCCCCGCCTGGGGAGCTCGCGGCCCGCGAATCGAGACCTCTGGCCGTCCCCTTTGAGCTGTCCTCCGGTAAAATGAACACCCAGGTCTTCGAGCCTGATCCACTCCCCATCGGCGACCACAAGAATGTGTTTGACGAAATTTTCCAGCTCCCGGACGTTTCCCCTCCAGGGATATTCCATGAGAAACTCGAGGGACTCCCGGGTGAGCTTCTTGGGGGTTGTGCCCATTCGCCGGGACTCTCTTGCGAGAAAATGATCCAGGAGAAGAGGAATGTCTTCCGGGCGGTCCCGTAGGCTGGGCAGGTGGAGGGGCAAGACATTGAGGCGATAGTAAAGGTCCTCCCGAAACTGCTCCTTTTCGATCTCTTCCCGCAGGTCCTTGTTGGTGGCGGAGATGATCCGGACATCCACCCTCCGGGGCCGCGCGGATCCCAACGGTTTGATCTCGCTGTCCTGGACGACCCGCAGGATCCTGGCCTGGAGGTGAAAGGACATGTCTCCGATTTCATCGAGGAAGACCGTTCCGCCGTCGGCGGATTCGAAAAGACCCACCTTGTCCCGGGTGGCGCCGGTGAAGGCCCCCCGTTCGTAGCCGAAAAGCTCGCTTTCCAGCAGGGTATCGGGAATGGCGCTGCAGTTTTGCACCAGGAACGGCCGATCGTTTCGTCGGCTCAAACGATGGATCTCCCGGGCCACCAGCTCTTTTCCCGTCCCGCTCTCCCCCGTCAGGAGCACGGGGAAATCCGTCCCGGCGTATTCCGCGGCCGTCTTGATGGCCTTCAGAAAGGCCGGGCTTCGGCCGATGAGCCGCTCCTCGGCCCGGAATTGATCCAGGACATGACGAAGCTTCTGGTTCTCCTTGACCTGGCTCGCGTAGATGAGGGAGTTGCTCAGAGCGATGGAGCCCACATCGACGATGTCCTGGAGCAGATCCAGGTATTCTTTTTTGAGATTGAGGCGCTTGCCCCCGGCGCTGGTATCGATGATCTGGAGGGCACCGTAGACTTCGCCGCTCTTGAGGAAAAGGGGAAGACACAGGATCAGGCGACTCTTGACCTCGATCTGATCCTCGATTTCCTTGTAATGGCGCTTGTCCAGCCCGGGCTCCCCGATGGTCATCTTCTGGTTTTCAATGACCCATCCCACGAGGCTGGGACGATCGAAGGGAATCGTGATCCCCCGGACCATCTCGCACTGGCTTCCCAGGGCCTCGACACATTGGTAACCGTCGGTTCGTTTTACCCAGATGGAACCGCGCTCGACGTTCTGGAGTTCCAGCAAAGAGGCGAGGAACTTGCGATGGAGCTTTTCGGGATCCAGTTCCTCGGTGAGCATCTTGCAAACACTGAAGGAATTCCGAGTCATAGGTCCACTCCCGCTCCCCTTGCTCCCTTTGCGACGCTTCCGCAAATACCGGGACCCGCGGATCGGGGAGTTCTTCCGGGGATCAACCCTGGTTGCTGCCGGTCACAATACCAATGAGAGTTCTTGCTTGGGTGAAATTGCGGTCTGACCGCGAGACCGATCCACAAACAGGCAGACCGGACGAATGAGGTTTTATCCTTGCTGATCCGAGGGTCGGTCGTCAAGCTCAAAAGAGCCTCCGACGGCGGACCCGGCGGATTCCGGGGATCTAGGGGGAACGGTTGGAGCGGGACCGCGATGGTTCGGGCCTCCCCAGCGGAGGTTGTCTCCAGGCAAAAACTCGGGCATAGTAGTGAATTATCGAGAAATTCGTTCCCGACGCCCCCTACCCCCGCCCCCGGGGAAAAGGGACGAGGGGGAAGCTTTGCAGGACCGTCGGTCCCTGCGCCCCGAGCCGGGGAGGGTCCGCCATGGGTCGGCGAGGGAGAGCGGCCTCGCCGACGACGAGGTTGCCGATGCCGGGAAGCATGCAGCTCAAGTTGATGCTGCTCCTCTTCGCATTCGTTTTGGTGCCCCTTTGCACCGTGGGGATCTTCTCCGTTCGAACGGCCGAAGAGCTGATCCTCAACATGGCCACCAACCAGATCGAGCACGTGGCGGCGGACAAGGCCGCTTTGCTGGAACGGTGGATCTCCGAGCGGAAAGCCGACATCCAGGTGCTGGCGGGCTCCTCGGTCCTGAGCCTCCTGGACACCGGCCAGATGGCTTCCTACCTCGAGTCCGTTCGTCGGCATTACAAGGTTTACAGTGACATCAGCCTGGTATCCACGCAAGGAGATCCCATCTACAGCAGTTCCGGCACGGCCGCACGGGGGGAGAAGGAACCCTGGTTCCGGGAATCCCTTCGGGGCGCACTTCACGCCTCGGATATCTCCCTGAACCCGGACCAGACGGCCTCTTTCTTTCGCATATCGGCCCCGCTCGTGGGGCGAGGGGGGAAGATCGAGGGCGTTTTATGCGCCACTGTGGGCACCAACGCCATTCTTTCGGACGTCCTTCGCATCTCCCTGGGAAAGACCGGAGAATGCTACCTGGTCAACGGCGAAGGGACCTTTCTCGCTCACAAGGAACCCCGGAGAATCCTCACCCAGAACATCGCCCAGTCCGAAAGCTTCAAGAATATCTTCGACACCCGGAATCGGCGGATCACCTACATCGACTATCGAGGCGTGGAGGTCATCGGGGCTTCGGCCCGGGTGGGAGGGACGGACTGGGCCCTGGTGGTGGAACAGGACCGGGACGAGGCGTTTCAGAGCGCCGACAAGCTGCGGCATTACGTGGTTCTCATCGTTGCCTTATCGACCTTGGGCGCCCTCATTTCCGCATGGCTGCTTTCCCGCTACATTCTGCTGCCCATCCGCAAGCTGAGCGAGGCCGCCGACTGCCTGGCCCGGGGAGAATTCGACCGGGTAAACATCGAAACCAACCGCTCCGACGAGATCGGGACCCTCTACAGCGCCTTCGAAGACATGGCCCGGCAGCTCGAGGATCGGCAAAGCAGGCTCGAGGAGCGGGTGACTCTCCGGGAAGCCGAATTGAAGGAAACCGACGTCCTTCTGAAGCAGACCCGGCAGGCCGCGGCCCGATCCCAGCAGCTGGCCTCCCTGGGCCGACTCGCCGCGGGCGTGGCCCACGAGATCCGGACCCCCCTGACTTCCCTGAAGATGTTTCTCGAGGACCTCGAACTCGATGCGGACATGGCCCCGGAAGCGGAAGCGGACTTGAAGGTGGCCATGATCCAGATCCAGCGAATGGAGGCCACCATCCATCGTTTTCTCAGTTTTGCCCGGCCCCAGGACCCGGTGTTTGCCGAGGTGGACCTCAAGGAGCTCATGGAGGATGCTCTCCTCGTGGTGAGGCCCCGGGCCAACCAGCAGGAGACCTTTCTTCGAACCGCGATTCCCCGGGGCCTCCCGACCGTCCTCGGGGATCGAAAGCAACTGGGAGAGGCCCTTCTCAACCTGATGGTCAACGCTCTCGAAGCCCTGGGGAACCGGGGGGAGCTCGGCGTCGAGGTCGCCCCCTGGACGAATCCGGCAAACAAATCGGATTCCGACTGGGTTCGCATCGATATCAAGGACACGGGACCGGGAATCGAGGCCGAGAACCTCCCTCGGCTTTTCGACCCGTTCTTCACCACCAAGGCCACGGGAACCGGCCTGGGACTTTCCATCGTCGCCGGCACGGTGCAGAGGCACGGCGGCCGAGTCGAGGTCTGCAGCCTTCCCGGGGAAGGGACCGTATTTTCCGTGTTCCTTCCGGCATCCTGAAATTGGAGGCACAAATAACATGGAAAAAATCCTGATTGTGGATGACGACGAAGGACTGGTGCATTTCCTTTCCCGATTTTTTGCCAAGCAGGGTTACGAAGTTCGCTCCTCGAGCAGCGGGCCTGCGGCCCTGGAACTGGTCTCGGGGGAGCCTTTCGATCTCATCCTCCTGGACTACAAGATGCCGGGAATGAATGGCCTGGACACCCTCCGGCAGATCCGCCGGGCCCAGGTCAAAACCCCCGTCATTGTCATGACCGCTTACGGCACCACGGACACCGCCATCGAAGCCATGAAGCTGGGAGCCTACGACTACCTGCTCAAGCCCTTCGAGCGCGAAGAGCTGCACCGCCTGGCCATGGACGCCCTCGAGGTGAACCGACTCATGAAGGAAGTGGTGAGCTTTCCCGGACCGACCCACAGGTCCTCGCCCCGGGGAGCGGTCCGGATCGTGGGCAGCCACCGGCGAATGCAGGAGGTCTACAAGCTCATCGGCCAGGTGGCGGGCAAGGACGTCACCGTTCTCATTACCGGGGAATCGGGAACCGGCAAAGAGCTGGTGGCCCGGGCCCTCTATCATCACAGCCACCGGAAGGACAAGCCGTTTCTGGCCGTCAATTGCGCGGCCATCCCCGAAACCTTGTTCGAAAGCGAGCTGTTCGGACACGAGCGGGGAGCCTTCACCGGGGCCGAACGAATCCACATCGGGAAATTCGAGCGTTGTCACGGCGGCACCCTTTTCTTCGACGAAATCGGCGACATGTCCCTTTCCACCCAATCCAAGCTGCTGCGCGCCATCCAGTACGGAGAGTTCGAACGGGTCGGGGGTACCCAAACCCTTCGAACGGATGTCAGGATCCTCGCCGCCACCAACCGGAGCCTCGAGCAGGCCGTCGAGGCGGGGAGCTTTCGGGAAGATCTTTACTGGAGACTCAAGATCATCTCGGTTCATCTGCCCCCTCTCCGAGACCGGGTCGAAGACATTCCCGGCCTGGTGGATTACTTCGTCAGTCGTTTCAACGAGGAATACCGGACGACCATCCGCCACATGGAAGGGAGCGCCGTGGAACGGCTGAAAGCCTACTCGTGGCCCGGCAACGTGCGGGAACTGGAAAACTGCATCCGGCGGGCGGTGCTCCTGGCCCAGGGGGACGTCATCCTCGAAGAACACCTGAAAATCGGGTCGGGCGACCCGCATTCGTCCCCGGAACCCGGGCCGGACCGGTTGCTGGCCGCAATCGACCGCAAGCTCGACGAGCTCATTCCCGATCTTTTGCAGTTGTCCAGCGAGAAGGGGAAAATGCGCGAGAGCATCATCGAGATGATCGAGGAGGCCCTGGTCTCGAAGATCCTGAAACAGTGCGGAAACAACCAGGTGAAGGCCGCAAGAATGCTGGGCGTCAGCCGCAACACCCTGCGACACCGCATGAAGAAATTCAACCTCCTACCCCCAGCGGATTCCGCGCCCTCCTGAATCCTTGGTGGTTTGCCGTCACCCCTGTGCAATTCTTGAACACCCGGCGGAAGAACCGCCCCACTCCTATTTATCCGCCCTTTGAACCCCTCGGTGCCCGGAGTCTCCCTGTTGTTTCCCCACCACATCGGGGCCGGGCGCCTTGGGAGGTGCGCCCCAAGAACCGTCCTACATATCCCGTCAGTACCAATGCTTAGCGACCGGATCCCCTTCTCTGCAAGCGCCGGCACAACCGTTGCCTGAAACCTTCCCCCAGGTCCGCAGGGGGACTTCAGGAACCGCAATTCCAAGGGGAACGGGGAACATGGATGAAGGCGTGAAAGTCCGGGAGAAGGATTGGAGCGTTACCCCGCAAGAAGGGATTTCCCGGGAAGTGGAGCGCGTGAACGCGCGCCTGAGGCACTTTCGAGGAGTTGCCGCCGGCGTCATGAAGGACGCTCTCGGGATCTGGACGGAAATCTGGGAACTGGTACAGGACCCCCGGTCCTGCCGGGAGATCCTCGAGGGAGAAGAACCCGCCCAAGGTCGCCCTCCGTGGGGCGACACCGGTCCGCTCCTCGAAAAACTGCATCTTCTCGGAATCCACCTCGAATACGCCCGAAAGCT
>JARKQW010000203.1 GCA_029974695.1 Syntrophobacteraceae bacterium
CCCTTTTCTCGACCTTCTTTTCGTGTCATTGAGGCAAAAAGGAGGCCATGACTAACAACGCCCGAGCCATGGCCCCATTGGTGACGATGTTCCGCGTTACTTGGGCTTCTTGGTGCCGTACTTGGAGCGGCCTTGCTTCCGGTTGGCAACTCCCAGGGCGTCCAGGGTGCCGCGGATAATATGATAACGCACTCCGGGCAGGTCCTTCACACGACCTCCGCGGATCAGCACCACCGAGTGCTCCTGAAGGTTGTGCCCGATTCCGGGGATATAGGAGGTGACCTCGATCCCGTTGGTCAGCCGGACACGCGCAATTTTTCGCAGCGCGGAGTTGGGCTTCTTAGGGGTTGTGGTATAGACCCGCACACAGACCCCTCGCTTCTGCGGACACTTCTGAAGGGCGGGGGTGCTGGACTTTTTCCGAATTTCCTCCCTGCCTTTTCTCACTAACTGATTGATGGTCGGCATTTCCCGTTTTTCTCCGTCCTATCGAAAATCCTGGCATTTTCTCAACATAGTCAAACCATCCGCGCTCGAAAATCCATTCTATTTACCGATCCGGATCTTCTTTGTCAAGGTCTTTTCTCCATGGGGCCCCTTCCCCGCGTCCCTTGGAGCTCGAGGCCCTCTGGGGAGGAAGCCTCGAGCTCCCGGGTTCATTTCCGGATCTCACGGTAGGTCTTCAGCCCCGAACCCGCAGGGATCAGGCGTCCCATGATGACGTTTTCCTTGAGTCCCAAAAGGTTGTCCACCTTCCCGGCGGTGGCGGCGTCCGTCAACACTTTGGTGGTCTCCTGGAAGGAAGCCGCCGAAATGAAGCTTTGGGTGCTCAGCGAAGCCTTGGTGATTCCCAGGAGCAAGGGTTCGGCCGCGGCGGGCCGCTTGTCTTCCTCTCGAAGCCTCTGGTTGGTGTCCTCGAAGATCGGCTTTTCCACGTGTTCCCCCACCAGGAACTCCGAATCCCCGGGATCCGTGATCCGAACCCGCTTCAACATCTGGCGCACGATCACTTCGATGTGCTTATCGTTGATTTTGACCCCCTGCAGACGGTACACCTGCTGGACTTCGTCCACCAGGTACTTGGCCACTTCCTTTTCCCCCAGAACGGTGAGGATGTCGTGGGGATTGGGAGATCCGTCCATGAGGGGCTCTCCGGCCCGCACATAGTCGCTTTCGTGCACGCTGATGTGCTTGCCTTTGGGAATGAGGTATTCTCGAGCGTCTCCCACGTCGGGGGTGACGATGACCTTTCGTTTTCCCTTGGTGTCCTTGCCGAAGCTGACGACCCCGTCAATCTCGGTGATGACCGCGTTTTCCTTGGGCTTTCGGACTTCAAAGAGCTCCGCCACCCGGGGAAGACCGCCGGTGATGTCCTTGGTCTTGGTGGTCTCTCGGGGGATCCTCGCCAAAACGTCTCCCGGATAGACCGCATCCCCTTCCGTCACCATGAGGATGGCCCCCACAGGCATGAAATAACGGGCAACTCCGCCTTCTCCCACCCGGGCCGTCCTCCCCTTTTCGTCCTTGATGGAGATCCTGGGCCGGACGTCGGCGTCCCGGTATTCCACCACTACCTTGCTGGACTTGCCCGTCACGGGATCCAGCTTCTCCTGCATGGTCTGTCCTTCGGCGATGTCTCCGAATTTGACCGTCCCCGGGACTTCCGTCAGGATGGGGGTCGTAAAGGGGTCCCATTCCGCCAGGAGGGTATCCGCCTCGACCGGTTGCCCGTCTTGGACTTTGAGCTTGGCCCCGTAAATGATCACATACCTTTCCCGCTCACGCCCGGACTCGGTAATGATGGAGATCTCTCCGTTGCGGTTCATGGCAACCAAGTCCCCCTCCCGGTTCCGGACGGTATTGAGGTTGAGGAAACGAACCACCCCCGGGAATCGATTGGTGACCGAAGTGCGTTCGATGCTCTTGCTGGCGGTGCCTCCGATATGGAAGGTGCGCATGGTGAGCTGGGTCCCCGGTTCTCCAATGGACTGGGCCGCAATGATGCCGATGGCCTCCCCGATCTGCACCAGCTTGCCCTGGGCCAGATCTCGACCATAACACATGGCGCAAACCCCTCGATGGCTTCGACAGGTCAAGACCGATCGGATGGGCACCCGTTCGATCCCCGCTTCCTCCACCAGTTCGACGCCCTTCTCGTCGATTTCCTCCCCCATGGGAATCAGGACGTCCCCCGTCACCGGGTCCACGATGTCCTCCTGGGTGATTCTCCCCAGGATGCGCTCGCTCAGGCGTTGGATGATTTCCCCCGCTTCCAGGAGCGCCTCCACCTCGATTCCGTCAATGGTGTTGCAGTCCCGCTCGGAGATGATGACGTCCTGGGACACGTCCACCAGTCGCCGGGTGAGGTATCCCGAATTGGCCGTCTTCAATGCGGTATCGGCCAAACCCTTCCGGGCGCCGTGAGTGGAAATGAAGTACTGGAGAACGGTGAGTCCCTCGCGGAAGTTGGCCGTGATGGGGGTTTCGATGATTTCCCCCGAGGGCTTGGCCATGAGGCCGCGCATTCCCGCCAACTGCCGCATCTGGTCTTTGCTCCCCCGGGCTCCCGAGTCCGCCATCATATAGATGGGATTGAAGGATTCGATCTTTTGCCTTTCCCCACTGCCTGCAGTCAGCTCCAGGTTGGCGATCTCCCTCATCATTTCCGCGGCGACATCCTCCGTAGCCTTGGCCCAGATGTCCACCGCGTTGTTGTACTTTTCCCCCTCGGTGATGAGTCCTTCATTGTACTGTCGCTCGATTTCCTTGACCGACTCGAAGGCCACATCCAGGATCTCGGATTTTCTCGAGGGGATGACCATGTCGCCGATGGATATGGAGATCCCGGACCGGGTGGCAAACTCGTAGCCCAGGTCCTTGAGCCGGTCGGCCAGGATCACCGTGGCTTTGACCCCCGCTTTGCGGTAGCACTGGTCGATGAGCTGAGCCAGGCTTTTCTTGTTCATGATTCGGTTGACAAGCCGGAAAGGGATCTCGGGGGGCAAAATCTCCGACAGCAGGATCCGTCCCACCGTGGTCCGGACCCTTTCGTTTCCCATGCGGACCTCGATTCGCGCATGAAGCTCCGCTTCCCCGGCATCATAGGCACACCGCACCTCTTCCCGCCCGGAGAAGATGCGGCCCTCTCCCCGGGCGAAGGGTTTTTCCCGGGTCATGTAATAGATGCCCAGAACGATGTCCTGGGAGGGCACGATGATGGGGTCTCCATGGGCGGGGCTCAGGATGTTGTTGGTGGACATCATCAGCACCCGGGCCTCGGCCTGGGCTTCGATGGACAAGGGTACATGGACGGCCATCTGGTCCCCGTCGAAGTCGGCGTTGAAGGCCGTACAAACCAGGGGGTGAAGCTGAATGGCCTTCCCCTCGATGAGGATGGGCTCGAAAGCCTGAATGCCCAGGCGATGGAGGGTCGGCGCCCGATTGAGCATGACCGGGAATTCCCTCACCACCTCGTCCAGGGTATCCCATACCTCCGGGGTTTCCCGTTCCACCATCTTCTTGGCGGCCTTGATGGTGGTGACGTAGCCCTTTTCCTCGAGTTTGTTGTAGATGAAGGGCTTGAACAGCTCCAAAGCCATCTTCTTGGGAAGGCCGCACTGGTGCAGTCGAAGGTTGGGACCGATGACGATCACCGTACGGCCCGAGTAGTCCACCCGTTTGCCCAGCAGGTTCTGCCGGAAACGGCCCTGTTTGCCTTTGAGCATGTCGCTCAACGACTTGAGGGGGCGTTTGCTGGCCCCGGTGATGGTCTTGCCCCGCCGGCCGTTGTCGAAAAGGACGTCCACGGCTTCCTGGAGCATTCGCTTTTCATTCCGAATGATGATGTCCGGGGCATTGAGCTCCTGAAGCCTCTTGAGCCGGTTGTTGCGGTTGATGACCCTTCGATAGAGGTCGTTGAGATCGCTGGTGGCGAAGCGCCCGCCGTCCAGGGGCACCAAGGGCCGCAAGTCGGGGGGCAGAACGGGAATCACATCCATGATCATCCATTCGGGTCGATTCTCCGACTCCCGAAAGGCATCGATGATCTTCAACCGCTTGGCCAGCTTCTTGCGCTTGGCCATGGAATTGGTCTTCATCATTTCTTCGCGAAGTTCCGCAGCCAGCTTCTCGAGATCCAGGTCCATGAGAAGCTGTTTGATGGCCTCGGCACCGATTCCCGCCACAAAACCCGTTCCGTATTCCTGGAGGGCCTGACGGTATTTTTCCTCGGTGAGCAGCTCTCCCTTGGTGAGAGGGGTTTCCCCCGGGTCCAGGACGATGTAGGAGTCGAAGTACAGGACCTTCTCCAGCTCCCGAAGGGTCAGGTCCAGAAGGTTGCCGATCTTGCTGGGAAGACTCCGGAGAAACCAGATGTGGGCCACCGAAGCCGCCAGCTCGATGTGTCCCATGCGCTCCCGCCGGACCTTGGACTGGATGACTTCCACCCCGCACTTCTCACACACCACGCCCCGATGCTTCATGCGTTTGTACTTGCCGCAGTTGCATTCATAATCCTTGATGGGGCCGAAGATTCTCGCACAGAACAGCCCGTCCCGCTCGGGTTTGAACGTGCGGTAGTTGATCGTCTCGGGCTTTTTCACTTCCCCGTAAGACCATTCCCGGATTCTCTCGGGGGAGGAAATCATGATCTTTACGGCATTGAAGTTCAGAGGATCTTTGGGCTTGGTGAAAAGACTGTAGAGCTCTTTCAAAGGGACCTCCTTTTCCTTACTCTTCTTCCAGCAATCGTACGTCCAGAGCAAGGGCCTGTAGCTCTTTTACCAAAACATTGAACGATTCGGGCAGACCGGCCTCGAGGGTGTTGTCCCCTTTGACGATCTTCTCGTACATCCGGGTCCTGCCTGCCACGTCGTCGGATTTGACGGTGAGAAACTCCTGCAGGGCGTACGCGGCCCCGTAGGCTTCCATGGTCCAGACTTCCATTTCTCCCAGTCGCTGGCCTCCAAACTGGGCCTTGCCTCCCAGCGGTTGCTGGGTCACCAGGGAGTAGGGGCCGATGGATCGGGCGTGAATCTTGTCGTCCACCAAGTGGTGAAGCTTCAGGATATACATGACGCCGACGGTTACGGTCTGGTCGAAGGGAAGACCGGTGCGCCCATCGTACAGGGTGGCCTGCCCGGATGCGGGAAGGCCCGCTTCCTGCAAGAAGGTCTTGATTTCCTCCTCGTCGGCTCCGTCAAAGACCGGAGACGCCACGTGAACCCCCTCGCGAAAGTCCGCCGCAAGGGCCTGGAGGTCTTCGTCCGAGGCTCCTTCAAAGTAACGGGTGTATTCCAGATCGTTGTAGATCCGACGCAGTTTCTCGTTGAGGGTCTCCCGTTCCTTGTGTTCCTCCAGCATTCGGGCCAGCTGCTGACCCAGCCCCTTGGCGGCCCAGCCCAGGTGAATTTCGAGCACCTGCCCGACGTTCATTCTCGAAGGGACTCCCAGGGGATTGAGCACGATATCGATGGGGGTCCCGTCGGCGAAGTACGGCATGTCTTCCACGGGCAGAATCCTGGATACGACGCCCTTGTTGCCGTGACGACCCGCCATCTTGTCCCCCACTTGGAGCTTGCGCTTCACCGCCACATAAACCTTCACCATCTTGATGACGCCGGGCGGCAGTTCGTCGCCGCGCTTGAGCTTGTTGATCTTCTCCTCGAAGACCGCCTTGACCATGGAGACCTGCTTGCGGTAGTTGTCCGCCATGGTCTCAATCTCCATGGACAGGGCCGGTTCCTTGGCAACGCTCAGGCTTTCCCAGAGCCCGCTGGGAATCTCCAGCAAGACCTGCTCCGTGAAGACGTCCCCTTTCTTGAGGTAGATCTTTTTGCCGTCCTTGAGGGCTCCTTCGCTCGTCTTGCCCTCCAACAGCCGGGCCAGGCGCTTCACCGTACTTTTTCGGATGATGTCCAGCTCGTCCCGCTGGTCCTTCATGAGCCGGGCGATTTCCATGTCCTCGATCATTCGGGTGCGGTCGTCCCTCTCCACCCCCTTTCGGGAGAAGACCTTGGCGTCGATGACGATCCCCTCCACTCCCGGCGGCACCCGCAGGGACGTGTCCTTGACGTCGCTGGCCTTTTCCCCGAAGATGGCCCGCAGCAGCTTCTCTTCGGGAGTCAGCTGGGATTCCCCCTTGGGGGTGACCTTTCCCACCAGAATGTCGTTGGGCTTGATGTAAGCGCCGATTCGGATGATTCCGCTGTCGTCCAGGTTCTTGAGGGCTTCATCCCCCACGTTGGGGATATCCCGGGTGATGTCTTCCTTGCCCAGCTTCGTATCCCGGGCCACCACCTCAAACTCTTCAATGTGAATGGAGGTGAAAACGTCCTCCTTGGCAATCCTTTCACTGACGAGAATCGAGTCCTCGAAGTTGTAGCCCCCCCAGCTCATGAAGGCGACCATGACGTTTCTGCCCAGGGCCAGCTCGCCGTGGTCCGTGGACGGGCCGTCGGCAATGATCTGTCCCTTGCGCACCACGTCCCCGTGATGCACCAGGGGCTTCTGGTTGATGCAGGTGTTCTGGTTGGACCTCTGAAACTTGATGAGCTTGTAGATGTCCACTCCGCTACCCGTCTCCGGTTCCTCGTCGGTAGCCCGAATGACGATCCGGGTGGCGTCCACGTACTCCACCACCCCGTCCCGCCGGGCCACGATGGTCACCCCGCTGTCCTTGGCCACGATGCGCTCGATCCCCGTTCCCACGAGAGGGGATCGAGTCTGAATGAGGGGGACGGCCTGCCGTTGCATGTTGGAGCCCATCAGGGCCCGGTTGGCGTCGTCGTGTTCGAGGAAGGGAATGAGGGAGGCCGAGACGCTCACCAGCTGGTTGGGGGACACGTCCATGTAGCGGATTTCCTCGGGGGGAACCATGACGAATTCCCCCGCCTTCCGGGCGGACACCTGCTCGTTGACGAAACGCCCCTTCTCTCCCACGGGAGCATTGGCCTGGGCGATGGGGTAATCCTTTTCGTCCATGGCGGTGAGGTAGCTCACATCCTTTTTGACCCGCCCGGACTCCACCCGCATGTAGGGGGTTTCGATGAAGCCGTAAGGGTTCACCCGGGCGTACGTGGACAAGGAGACGATGAGACCGATGTTGGGACCTTCCGGGGTTTCAATGGGGCAGATGCGACCGTAATGGGTGGGGTGGACGTCCCGAACTTCGAACCCGGCCCGCTCGCGGGTGAGACCGCCGGGTCCCAGAGCGCTCAACCTGCGCTTATGGGTGATTTCCGAAAGAGGATTGGTTTGGTCCATGAACTGGGAGAGCTGGCTGGTACCGAAGAACTCCTTGACCACCGCGGAAACGGGTTTGGCATTGATCAGATCGTGGGGCATCAAGGCTTCCACTTCCTGGAGGGTCATTCTCTCCTTAATGGCCCGCTCCATCCTCACCAGCCCGATGCGGTACTGGTTTTCGAGGAGTTCCCCCACGGCCCGGACTCGACGGTTTCCCAGGTTGTCGATGTCGTCCACGGGACCCTGGGAGTCTTTCAGACGGATGAGGTGCCGGACGGCAACCAGGATGTCTTCCTTGCGCAGGGTCCGGCAGTCCAGGGGGACATCGAGCTCCAGTTGCAGGTTGAGCTTCAGTCTTCCCACTTCCGAAAGATCGTAGTGGTCCGGATTAAAAAACAGGTTGTTGAAGAATTCCGTGGCCACCTCGAGGGTGGGAGGGTTGCTGGGGCGCAATCGTCGATAGATTTCAATGAGTGCGTCTTCCCGGGCGTTCACCTTGTCCATGAGGAGGGT
>JARKQW010000230.1 GCA_029974695.1 Syntrophobacteraceae bacterium
ATAGGCTTCTTCCAGTCGTTCCTGTTGTCCAAGGGTGGTGGCCAGAAGGACGCGGGGAGAATTCTCCCCGAGAAGACGGGTCACGGCCCCAGCCAGCTCGATGCCGTCCTTTTCGCCCAGGTCCGCGTCCAAGAGAAGAAAGTCGTAGCCTTTTCCCCGGGCCGCAGCGTTCCGGAGCAGTCGGAGGGCTTCCATACCATGGGATGCGGCTTCGGCTGAAAGGTTCCACCCGCGGCAATAGTTCAGGAGGACTCTGCGGCAGGTTTCGTTGTCGTCGACGATGAGGACGCGGGGTGGGTCGGGCCGCCCAGGAAGGAGCCCTGTCCGAGGGTCCACTGGGGTTCCGGGGGTCCCGAAAACCACATCGAAAAAGAATGTGCTCCCTTTGCCCACCTCGCTTCGGACCCGGATCTTGCCCCCCATGATCTCGCAGAGCTGCCGAGAGATGCACAGGCCCAGGCCGGTTCCGCCGTGTCTTCGCGTACTCGAACTGTCCGCCTGGGTGAAGACCTCGAAGATCCTGGGTTGGTCCTGCTCGGAAATTCCAATGCCCGTGTCTCGAATCTCGAACCCCATTCGCACCGAATCGTCCCGGGATTCCACCCATCCCAGGCGAACCAGCACTTCCCCTTTCTCGGTAAACTTGATGGCGTTGCTGACCAGGTTGGTCAGGATCTGCCGCAGACGAGCAGGATCGCCGTGGACGATGGGGGGAGGGTCGGCCGCAATGTCGACCACCAGTTCCAGATTCTTTTTCTGGGCCTGTTCCGCAAAAAGTTCCGCCACATCTTCGACCGCCTCCGCGACATCGAACGGTGCATGGTCCAGTTCGAGCCTTCCGGCTTCAATCTTGGAAAAATCCAGAATGTCGTCCAGAATCCTCAAGAGAATCATGCCCGAATGATGGATCGTTTCCGCGAGATTCCTCTGGCGATCCGTCAGGTCCCCCTGCAGCAGGATCTCCGCCAGTCCCAGGACCCCGTTCATGGGAGTCCGAATTTCATGGCTCATGTTCGCAAGGAATTGAGACTTGGCCCGGCTGGCCTCGTCTGCCCGCAAAGCCTGGATGGTCCTCTCTCGGACCTTCTCCTCGAGCATCCGCTGGTAGTCTTCCACCTGCTCGCGGGATTCCCTGAGCCGCTCGAGCATGACGTTGAAGGAGTCGGTCAGGTCCTTGATTTCGTCGCGGGCGTCGATTTCGATCGGTTTGCGAAGCTTTCCTTCCGAGATCTCTCGGGTGACGGCCGCCAGCGCCCGGACGGGTCCCGCAATTCTCCGGGTGAACATGATGGACACAAAGATCCCTGCAAGGCCGATGAGGGTTGTGAAAAAGAGGGTGGAAAGCAGAAACTCCCGGCTCCGGCGATGAAGTCTCTCCATGTCCAGGCCCAACTGGACATAGCCGAGCTTCTTGGGACCCTCCCGCTCCCGGGATTTGTCCTGCATGACGTCCAAGTCCAGCTCGGGATGCACGAGAACGGGGGCCACGATGTCGATGAAGCGCCTGCCGCTCTTGTCCTCGGGCGTCTCTTCAAAAAGGGTTTCATTGCCCGAATGGACCTGCCTCAAATGGGTAGGGACCTGCACCGAGTGGGTGAACCGGGTTTCCAGCAAGACCTGACGTCGAGCATCGAGCAGGGCTGCGTAGCTGATGTTCTCGATGGCGCTGACGCTCTCCAGGATCTGCTTCATGAGCTCCGGGTCTTCGGTATAGAGAGCGTATTCGCTGTTCTGGGAGAGGATGTCGGCCGTGGTGATTCCGTGCTGAATGAGAGCCCGGTGCTGGTTTTCGCTGGTTTGACGGATGACGAAGGAGGCGATGCCCAAGGAGGTGATCAAGATAAGAGAAATGGTCAGCAGGTTGAATTTGCCCACCAGGCCGATCCGCCATCGTCCAAGCATGACCTTTCTCCTCTCTATTCAAACACCTGCTCGGAGCTCCGCACGACCGGTTCCGGGATGTGGAGCCTCATATGTTGGGCGGTCTTCAAGTTCAGCGAAAGAAGCACTTTGCGGGGATGCACCCGAGGGATGGAGCGCGGTGGGGTCCCCCGCAAAACTTTGAGGACAACTTCGGCACATTGCACACCGATGTCCGGATAGCTGCAATCCAGGGAATACAGGGATCCCGCCTTGGTCCACGAGCTCGACAGGCCCACGAAGGGGATGTTGTTGCGGAAGGAAAACAACAGCAAAGGCTTTGCAGTCTGTGGAGTGACAACCAGCGAATCCGGAAGACCCCACAGCACGTCCGCCCTCTTGGATAGAAAGCCCAGGGCGTCCGGGATTTCGGAGGGCGATTGGACCTTGCGCGCGTAGAGTCTCAGTCCCATGCGATCGGCCAAAACCCCGGCCGTTTCGACCTTCCTTTCATTCGATTCCGTGTGGTAGAGGACTCCCACATTTCTGCAACCGGGAAGCACCCGGGTAAGCCACGCAAGTTGAACCTCCAGGGGAATGTCCAGCACCACCGCCGTGGCGTCGGGATGCGCTTTCACATCCTCCGGCGACAGAATCATTCCCGCCACCATGGGAATGTGGCTCAGCCGCTCGGCGGCAAGCCGCGCTGCCGGGGAACCCACGGTGAGCAGTACCCGGGGGGGCTCCCGGGCAATGGAATCCGCCGCTTGAGCGTCTCTTCCCACTTCCTCACCCAGATGGTGGACCTGAATCGGTCCTGAGGTCTCCCGTTCCCGCAGGTGTTGCTGAAAGCCTGCCAGCGCCTGTTCGTAGGGCTGCACTCGGTGACTCAGCAGAACGGCGACTTCCGTTCCGGTCTTTTCGGAGGTCGCTTCCGCCATGGAGAAAAGGAAAAGCAGGGCAGCCGTTGTCCCCAAGAGCCCCCGGGCAACCCGGCGCAACTTTTCGACCTTTCGAACAACCGGGGGACGGTTTCTCGTTCTTGGGAGGGCCCCCGGCCGGCCGTTGAGAGGTTCTGATTTCCGAAAGCGAAATTCCGGGTGCGGACGAGCTCGACTTTTTTTCATAGTTAGAAGGAATACGTGATCTTGAGTCGGAAATTGATGCCGTTTTGTTGAATGATGTCCTGAAGGTGCTCCGCCGATCCGGGATCTCCGTAATCCTGGTCCAAAAGGTTGTAGACACCGGCGGAGACATCCAGTCCCTTCACCACGTTGGGAGCATGGAAGGTGAGGTTGGCGATCAAGGCGTCCTGGGTCTTGTTGTCGCGCAAGGTACGACGAGGGCTCAGGTACTGGAGCTCGGTGCCCGCCGTAAGCTTGTGTTGGATGAGAGGACAAAGCACGTTGAGCTTGACCATCTGTTTCGGGGAATTGGGAAGCATATTCCCAGATCTTTCGTCTTCCGTCCTTTGTAGACAGTAGCTCACACGACCCTCGATCCCTCCGGGCCACCGGCTGTCCAACTCGAACTCGAGACCCTTGGCCTGCACGTTTTCGACGTTCTTGAACATCAGGAAACCGTTCGGCATTCGGGTCAGGCTGATCAGGTCTTCGATCTCATAGTAGTAGCCGGTAGCCGACAGCCGCAGGCGATCGGTCAGCCGTTGTTCCCAGACGAGTTCATACGTGGTCATGTTCTCCGGATCCAGGTCCGGGTTGGCCTTCTGGTTGATCCGGTCGGTATAGAAGAGCTCATAGGAGTTCGGCGCCCGGAATGCCTGTCCGTAGATCAATTTCAGCGCGCTCTTCTCGATGGGGTTGAAGATGAGGGCCAGTCTCGGGTTGGTGCTTCCTCCGAACGTTTCGTATTGGTCGTATCGCACCCCCGCATTGAGCAGGAGGTTGGAGAAGATTCGGTATTCGTCCTGGAGGTACACGGCCCAGTTGTACGCGTCTCTGCGCTCCTTCATGAGCAACCGGTACGGGTGGTTGTCGTAGGTTCCCTGGTCCTGGCGGAAACTGCCGCGATATTCGGATCCCAGCAACAGTTTGTGGTTCTCCAGCCACCTCTTGGTCAGTTGAACGTCCGCCCCCGCCATTTCACCCCGAGCGTAGTCCTTCTGCAGGACCCGGTTCCACCTTCGGTCCGGGTCCTGCCAGTAGGCATAGTCGCCGTCATAACGGTAGTGGTCGTAATACAGGTGGGCCGACAGGTCCAGCCGATCCCCCAATTCGCGGTCGTATTTCAGGTCCAGGAAGGCTCGATGGTCCGTGGTCCGGGTGGATGGGTCGTTGAAAATCACATCCCAGGGTGCCGTGGGAATTCCTTTTTCCCGGGAGTGGAAGACTCCCATGAGGGTGAAGTCCTGGTAGGATGCCTTGGAAAACAGCCCGTAGAAACGTTCGTCATCGCAGTTGGAGGCGATCCCGCGATGGGAGTGCCTGAAAGGTCGGTAATAGTGATCGTCCCCCAGGCTGTCGTAATAGGAGCCGGAAAGAAGGAATTCGACGCCGTCCCGGGTTCGATTCCCGTAGGTGTAGCGGCCTCGGTAGGTCTCGTAGCTTCCGTATTCTCCCGAAACCTCGGAGCCTCTCAGGTCTCTGCCCCGCTTGGTGATGACGTTGATGACCCCCAGGAACGCGTTGGTCCCGTAAATGGATGAACTGGGACCCCGAATGATCTCCACTCGGTCGATCAAATCCACATCGACGGGAAAATCGGTCCCGATGGGCGCTTGATCGTACACCGCGTCGTTAAGCCGGTGTCCGTCCACCAGGAGGAGGACTCGAGTATTGTAGTCCCCGGCCCTTGCAAAGCCGCGCATGCCCAGGTAGGAGTAGTTGCGGTCGTAGGTGGTGTAAAGGCCGGGCACACTTTCCAGGATCTCCCCGAGGTTTCGGTAGCCGTAATGCTTGATGTCCGCAGAGGTCACGATGCTCACGGAGGAGGGAGCCTCGGTCACCTTTTGCTCATACCGGGAAGCCCCGTAGACGGACGGGATCTCTTGGAAGAGCATCCACTCCTCCTCGGTGGGAGCGGGGGGCTGGGGGGAATCCTCAAGAGGAGTTGCCGGGACGGGGTGAGATAGGAGCCAAAGGGTTACGGCTCCCAGGATCCAGAATCTCCCGTACGAGTGGGGTCTCATGGCGCATCCAACTCAGCTCTGGGCTTTAGACTCGGTTTGGAGGAAAGAATCGATGAAGCGGTAAAGAGTCTAGTCGTGTTTTCTTCTATCGTGAAGCCATTTTTTCAGCATGGCTTCGACCTCGTGCAGCCGGAACGGTTTGCTGAGAAAATCATTCATGCCCGCGGCAATGCAGCTGTCTCGATCATGGTCCGAAACCTGCCCCGTGACCGCAATGATGGGAACGGCACGGGACACGAGGGCCCCCTCGGGATATCGAGAATCCGAGGCCTTCTCCCGCTCCCGTATGGCCATGGAAGCTTGCAAACCGTCCATCTCCGGCATCTGGCAGTCCATGAGAACGAGATCATACGAGCCGGTTTCGAACGCGTTGAGGGCCTCGATTCCATTGGCTGCAAGGTCCACCTCGCACCCCAGCACCTCGAGCATCCTTTTGGCCAACTGCTGGTTCACAAGGTTGTCCTCGGCCACGAGAACGACCGGCTTCTTCTTCTCCATGTCCCCCCCGGTCTATAGATCGTCTCGGTGCAACGCTGGGTCCTTCTTAGATCCTATCATACTTTTATCCGATATCCGAACGCGGCGAATTGACCGTGGAAAAAACCCCGTTTCGAGCAAGGAACGGGCGAGTCGGGCCTCGGTGAACCCGGGACACGTGGGCAACCCCGGAAACCGGCCGGACCCGTCACTGGGTCACCCATACGGCCATGTTCTTGAACTCCGACAGGATCCTCTTGGTGACCGATCCTCTCAGGAACCCCAGAATGCCCTGTTCTCCCGAGTGGCCCAGGACGGTCACCCCCACGCGGCGTTCCCGGCAGTATCCGAGAATGGTGTCGGCCACGTTCCATGACACGGGATGGACCGCCAACCGGACTCGGTCCTCCTGGATCTTGGCATCCTGGAGAATCCGACGGCTGTTGTCGAAAAAGGATCTCAGGGGAGTGCCGCCGGGGGAGTTGAGCCATCCGAGGAATTCGGAACCGTAGTCCGTCAGTCCGCTTTCTATGGGGCGCGAAACCGACCGGGAGACATGGAGAATGGTGATTTGGCCGGGGGATTCCGCGAGCATGAAGGCGGCATGGTCCACCGCCCGCAGAGACGCGTCTTCATTCTGAATGCAGACGGCGGCGTGACCCGGGTCGATCTCCCCGTCCGCGATCCAGACGGGACTTACCTGGCAATGATGCAACAGCGCATCGGTGGGATCGTCCTTGAGGAAGTCCTCGAGGTCCCGGCAGACATGTCTCTGCACCAGCACCGCGTCCACCTTTTTGCGGTCCGCCAGGGAACACGCATGCCGTGCCACACTGGATTCCCGTTCCTGCACGTGTTCCTGGATCTTGTCTTCGGAAAACCCCGCCTCCTTGAGAACGGTCCTGGCCCGGTCGAGGATCGAGCGGGTTTGGGTCTCCCGGGACCGGAGGAGTTCCTTTCTCTTCTCGACCAGGGAGGGGGGCAGGGGGTATTGCTTGTAGACGGGGGGCAAGGGGGGCTGAAAGTAGGAGAGGATCAGCTCCATTTGCGCCGCATCGGGATAAAGACGCCCCAGGAACCTCACCGGCCTCAAGGATTCCTCGGTGGCATCGATCTGCAAAAGCAAACATTTGGGGATGGATTCCATTCTCGCCTCCAGGTCCCTCCATGGGGCAAAGGCTCAGGCAAGTTCCATTTCTCCTGAGATTTCGTGTTGTTTTCCAATTACAAAATCGACGTCCCGCCATGAGTCCCGGCAGAAGAAGCGATTGGAGCCCGTACGGACAAGATCGGGGTGGTTGTTGACTTCACTGAGATGAGCGAACACGACGGTTTTCAGCCGGTCATGGTGAAGGGTGTCGAGGAGTTCGTAGGCATCCGAGTTGGACAGGTGACCGTGGCGCCCTCGGATTCGCTGCTTGAGCTCCCAGGGATAAGGGCCGTTGAGCAGAAGGTCCGTGTCGTGGTTGGCTTCCAGGACGATGCCTCGGCACCCCCGGAGCCGAGTTCGCACGAGCTGGGTGGCCACCCCCAGGTCCGTGCAGATTCCCAATCGCACGGCGTTGTGCTCGACCACGAACCCCACGGGGTCCGCTGCGTCGTGGGAAATGGAAAAGGGGTGTATTTCCAGGTCGCCCACGGAAAAAGGAGACCCGGACTGAAAGATCTGCATGGACTCCATTGGGCCCGTCTGCTCCGGCAGGTTCTCCCGGGTGCCCTGGTTCAGGTACACCGGCACATGGAAACGGCGACTGAGGACCCCCGCCCCTCGAACATGGTCGCCGTGTTCGTGGCTGAGGACCAGGGCATCCAGGCGATTCGCGGGAGTGCAGGTTTTCTCGAGCCGCTTGCACAGTTCCCGGGCGCTCAGGCCGGCATCCACCAGGATCCGGGTCTTGGGGCTGCATACCAGGATGGCGTTTCCCTTGGACCCGCTGGCGATCAGCTGAAAGCAAAGGGCCATGAAGAACCTGCCTCAGACTTGGGAGCCGTTGGTCGCAACGACCGGGCCCAGCCGGATGGATTCGGGGTCCACGGGTCCCAGAAGGACCGCCGTGAATTCCCCCGGTCGGCAGACGGTCTGGAACCAGGCCTGCACCTCCTCGGCGCTCACCTCGTAGATCTTCTGTTCGACCTCCTCGAAGGAGACTTGACGACCGAAGAGGAATTCGTTTTTGGCCAGACGGTTCATTCGCGCATCGGTGCTCTCGGCGTTGAGGTACATGCTGCCCTTGAGGTACTCCTTGGAGGCCGCGAGCTCCTGGGGAGGAATGGGGTCCCTGGTCAGCAGGGCCAGTTGATCGAGGATGACGTCCAGGGTCTCCTGGACGTTCTCGGGGCTGACCCCTGCGTACACGCCCATGAGGCCCGTGTCTTCGTGGCTGTTGGTGAAGGAATAGACCGAGTAGGCCAGTCCCCGCCTTTCCCGGATCTCCTGGAACAGGCGGCTGCTCATGCTGCTGCCCAGGATCACGTTGAGCAGGTGGCATGCGAACCGGCGTTCATCCACCTGGGAGGTGCCTTTCATGCCCAGGCACAGGTGCACCTGTTCGAGGTCCCGGGAAATCACGTGGACCAGGTGATGGCTGTTGGGGGTCTCGCGGCGGATCCGGTTCGAGGAGGGCCGGAGCCGTTCCATGGAAGGGGCCACCAGGTCGATGAACCGCTGGTGCTCCAGATTTCCCGCGGCGGCAATGACAATGCGCTTGGGGTCAAAGGTCGTGGAAACGTAGCGCAGGATGCTTTCCCGGTCGATCCCCTCGACCGTGTCCACACTGCCGTAGATGGGCAGGCCCAGGGGATTGTCCTTCCAGAGCCGCTCCTGGAAAAGGATGTGGACATACTCATCCGGGGTGTCTTCGATCATGCGGATCTCTTGCAGGATTACCTGCTGTTCCCGCTCGATTTCCTGGGGCGCGAAGACGGAATTGAGAAATATGTCGGTCAGGACGTCCACCACCAGGGGCAAATGGGCGTCCAGCACCTTGGCGTGGAAGCATACGTGTTCCTTGGACGTGAACGCATTGGCAAACCCGCCGACCGCATCCAGTTCCTTGGCGATGTCCAGGGCGCTGCGGCGCTGGGTGCCCTTGAAGAGCATGTGTTCGATGAAGTGGCTGATTCCCCGCTCTTGTTGCCCCTCGTCTCTAGATCCGGCACAAACCCAAATCCCCGTGGAAACCGAATGGACGTAAGGAATCTTCTCGGTTACGACCCGAATACCGTTCTGAAGGACCGTCTTCTGATACAAGTTCCCCTCATTCCCGTTGGGGCCGAAAGGTGGCCGACCGCCCCCCTCAACGGACCCGTTCCTGTCTGAGAAAACGATTTCAAACCGCCTCGAGCCGTCACGGCGGCACCGTACGGCCCCCGGGGGTGAGTGCTCCGTCCCCGTTCCCGAGTGCCGGGGAAACCCGGCCCTCGGTGCCCGCTCCCACGCCACCAAGAGGACCGCCCCCTTCGAGGCGGGTCCCGGCCACTATCGAGTCTCGCCGGGCTTTTCCAACACGGCCTTGCGGCTCAGTCGTATGCGGCCGTCCTTATCGATGTCGATCACCTTCACCAGCACTTCGTCTCCCTCGTTGACCACGTCGGAGACCTTTCGCACCCTTTTGTGCTCGAGCTGGGAGATATGGATGAGCCCCTCGATGTTGGGCAGGATCTCGGCGAAGGCCCCAAAATCGGTGACGCGAACCACGCGGGCCATGTAGGTTTGACCGACTTCCGCTTCCTGAGTCAGTCTCTTGATTCGGTCGATGGCCTTCTCACAGGCCTGGGCGTCCGGGCTCATCACCACCACGCGGCCGGAATCATCGATGTCGATCTTGGCCCCGGTTTCCGCCACAATGGAGCGAATGACCTTGCCTCCCGGCCCGATGACGTCGCGAATCTTCTCGGGATTGATCATGATGGACACCACCCGGGGAGCAAACGGGGAGAGCTCGGGACGGGGCGAGGAGAGGATTTCCTTCATTTTGTTGAGGATGAAGAGGCGTCCGATCCTTGCCTGTTCCAATGCCTGTTCCAGGATGGCGCGGTTGATGCCGGAAATCTTGATATCCATCTGCAGGGCCGTAATGCCGTTCTCGGACCCCGTCACCTTGAAATCCATGTCTCCCAGGTGGTCCTCATCCCCCAGGATGTCCGAGAGAATGATGAATTCCTCCCCTTCCTTGATCAGGCCCATGGCAATTCCCGCCACGGCTTCCCGAATGGGGACCCCGGCGTCCATGAGGGCCAGGGAGGCCCCGCATACGGTGGCCATGGAACTGGATCCATTGGATTCGAGGACCTCGGAGACCACTCGAATGGTGTAGGGGAATTCCCCGTCCCGGGGCAGCACCGCCTTCACGGCACGTTCGGCCAGGGCCCCGTGCCCGATCTCGCGCCGTCCCGGGCCCCGCAGGGGTCGAACTTCCCCCACGGAGTAGGGCGGAAAGTTGTAGTGCAGCATGAAAGACTTGAAGGTCTCCCCCGAGAGGGCTTCGATTTTTTGTTCGTCGGAAGAAGACCCCAGGGTCACCACCGCCAGCACCTGGGTTTCTCCCCGGCGGAACATGGCGGAGCCGTGAGTGCGGGGAAGGAGCCCCGCCTCGATGGTAATGGGGCGAATTTCGTCGAAGCGTCGACCGTCGATGCGATGCTTCTGCTCGACCATCATGCGACGCACCACCCGCTTCTCGATCTCTTCGAGAATCCCCTCGACCTCCTTTTCCCGGTCCGGGTATTCGATCAGGATTTCGTCGAAGACACGCTGGCGCAGAATCTTCTTGCGCTCTTTGCGCAACTGCTTGTCGGCCGTCGTCATGACGGCGAGCATCTCTTCGGCCGCCGTTCGCTCGACGGCCTCGGTCAGGGCGGGGTCCTTTTGGATTCCCTGAAAAACCTGTTTTTCCGGCTGGACCATGAGCCTGAGCTCCTCCTGGAGGTCCAGGACGGGAAGAAGCGCCCGGTGGCCGAAGTCGATGGCTTCCACCATGTCCGCTTCGGAGACGAAATCGGCCCCCCCCTCCACCATGACCACCGCATCTCGGCTGCCCGCCACCACGAGGTTGATATCGCTTTCGTCGAGCTGTTTCAGGCTGGGGTTGATGATCAGCTCCCCGTTCACCCTCCCGACGCGCACGGCGGCGATGGGCCCCTGAAACGGAATGTTGGAGATGTGAAGGGCCGCCGACGCCCCGCTCAACGCGATCACGTCCGGCTCATTGGCCAGGTCCACCGAAAGCACCGTGGCGATTACCTGGGTCTCGAAAGAGTATCCTTTGGGAAACAGTGGGCGGATCGGTCGATCGATCAAACGGGAGGTAAGGGTTTCCTTCTCGCTGGGACGGCCGATCTCCCGACGAAAGAACCCCCCGGGAATCCTCCCGACGGCGTAGCTCATTTCCTGGTAGTCGACCATCAGGGGCACAAAGTCGATCCCCTCCCGAACACGATCTTCCTTGGTTGCGGAAACAAGGACCACTGTTTCCCCGTAGCGCATCAGGACCGAACCGCTTGCCTGGCGGGCCATATGACCGCATTCGATGGTCAGGGGCCGCCCTCCCACGTCTACTTGCACTGAATATTTCATAAGTGAATTCCGTCTCCATTAGATGCTTGGTTGGCCATCCTGCGACGGCGTTCGGAAGCAGACCTGCCGAGTCTAGCGTCGAAGGCCGAGTCGTTCGATGACGGTGTTGTAACGATCGACGTTCTTCCTCTTGAGATAGTTGAGCAGCTGTCGTCGTTGTCCGACCAGTTTCAAAAGACCTCGTCGGGAATGATGGTCTTTCTTGTGAAGTTTGAAATGGTCCGTCAAGTAATTGATCCTCTCGCTCAAGAGGGCAATCTGCACCTCCGGGGAACCTGTATCCGAAGGATGCATCTTGAAGTTTTCGATAATTTCCTTCTTCCTGTCAGGGGTCATTACCACGGCTAATTCCTCCTTGTTGACGAACTTGTTGAGACACCCACTTCCCGAATGGGTGTAGAGACAACGTTTCTTGGCGAATTTCCAGCATCCCCGATTTGAACGGTTCACACCTCGAACCGAAATACCTGCAGCCGGGACCTCCCGGCGGCGCCGTGAGCGGGCCACCAGAGGGCGGCCAGGCGGCCCGTCCCCGTCAGGAGGCGGACGGGACCGGCGGATTGGGCGACACGCGTCTT
>JARKQW010000262.1 GCA_029974695.1 Syntrophobacteraceae bacterium
GAAATCGTGCCGGGCCTTTTCAACCTGGTCCACGTTCGAAATACGGGAGCGGCTTTCAGTCTCCTGGCCGGGGCCCACTCCTCCCTGCGCCTGGTCTTCCTGGTGGGACTGACTCTCCTCGTCATGGGGATCTTGTTCTATGCGTATCGGAAGCTTTCCCCCCGGGACCGGTGGGTGCGGGCGGCCTATTCGTTGATCCTGGGAGGAGCGGCGGGAAATCTCGTGGATCGGGTTTGGTTGGGGGAAGTGGTCGATTTCCTGGATTTCTACGTGGGCACCTACCATTGGCCCGCGTTCAACGTTGCGGACACCGCCATCAGCACCGGTGCGGTGATGGTCCTCCTATCGTTTTTCCGTTGGAAATAACGGGCGATTCCCGCCGGTCCCGGCTCATTTGGCCTTCTTGATTTTCACCACGGAATTCACGGCCACCATCTTCTTGGACTGCCGATCCCAAACTTCCTGCTGAATGACCAGGCGATCGTTGAAGATCTGGGTCACCACGCCGTTCTTGTCCCCCACGGGCGTCCCGATGCCGACGATATAGCCCTTTCCGGCCGCGTCTTCGATAATGGCTTTGCGGCCCAGGTCCCCCCAGGTGATCGCCCGGAGCCCCTTCTCGATTTCGGCCAGGGTCATCTTCTGCAACGGAGTGAGGGGCCTCTGTTGCTCGGGAGGCAGCTCGGTGTCGGTTTCCTCTTTGCTCGCGATCTGGGGGGGCGGGGTTTCCACGGCGGAAATGAAAGGAATGAAAGGATCCAACAGATCGCCGGTGGGATAGGAGAAGGATTCCCGCAGGAGGGCTTCCTTGACCCTACTCTGCAGGGCTTCTTCGGTCCCCTTGGGTCCCTTGGTCTCTTTGGGTACGGGAGGAGAGGCTTCCTCGGGGGGACCGGCGGCCTCCCAGGGAGTCTGAACGGCCGCCTCCGGGGGGGTGGTCCCGGCGGCCGTGCCGGCAAACGAGAAAAGGATCCCGGAGAAGCAACACAAAGCCGCAATTGCGGCACCACGTTCCCAAAGGGAAGGCGTCGTCTTCATGGAGCGGCTCCTTTCGTGTGAATCCTCTCGATGGCCATGGGAAAACGCATGCGCTCGATAAATTCGCATTTCCCGAGGAAAACCGCAAGAAAAGAATGGATCAAAAGCGCCCGGCTCCGGACCGCAGACAAAAAAAAGAGGGGCTGCGACGACCCGCCGCAACCCCTTCCGACCCGAGAGGCAAAAAGGAGGCTATCTTAAACCGAGTTCGTTGGCGATGGCATCCTCCAGGACCCATGTTTGGATCTTGGTTCCGGACATGCTCGCCCGGGCGCTGATGGTCTTTCCTGCAAATTGGGCCAGGTTCGGGCAGCTGGTTGCGGAAGTGATCACAAAGGTGAGCTTTCTCGAAGTCGCATTCCACGTTGGCGTTTGAACACAGCTCATGTCTGCGTCCTGGATCATGCTTGTCATGGACAAACCTTGAAACGTGTTTCGAACGGCATAAAAAGCTGCCACATTGCTTTCGATAGAATGCATGGTAGGAAAGACCTGGCTTGTGAGGCGGGATTTCTGAACGTACCGCTGGTAGAACGGTACTGCGACCGCGGCGAGGATCCCGATGATCGCGACGACGATCATCAATTCCA
>JARKQW010000286.1 GCA_029974695.1 Syntrophobacteraceae bacterium
AGATGAGGATCGACCCGTTTAGCAATCGACCCATGCCGGAGCTGTTTTTCGAATCCAGGACCCATAAGAAGGTTTGGCAGTTCCTGGTGGATTCCATAGACACCCCGGAACCCGCCATCCTGGTTTTGGGCGACTACGGCACCGGGAAGACCACCCTCTGCCTGCGACTGGTCCAGGCGTTAAAGGAAACCCAGGGCGACGGGCACACCCTGTTTCCCGTCTCCAAATCGGAGCCGTCCCAGGTGCAGGGGCTCAACCGGGCCGAAGCCGCTCCCTACGTCTTCTTTTCCACCCCCGATTACACCTTCCTCCAGATGTTAAACAAGATGGCAGGGGCTCTCGGGATTGACGCAAGCACGGATGAAAAGGAAGTCCAACGGCAAATCCAGGACTATTTCGAGCGAGGTAAAGCCCGGAAGAGTCTTTCCATCCTCATCGACGATGCAGGGGAACTGGAGGTCGAGACCCTCGCCAAACTGCGGTTCCTGTTGGATTTCGTCCATGACGGCTTTTTCCCGTTTCGGCTGGTCCTATTTGCTCACACATCTCTGCTGGAGAAACTCAAACATCCACGACTTCTTCCCCTGCTGCAGAGGATCAAGCGGCGCTACTACCTGAACCACCTTGACCTCGATGAGACCAAGGAATACATCTACTTTCGTCTCTATAAATCGGGTGCCCCGGGGATCCCTTCCTTCTCCGACGACGCCGTCCAGTTGATCTATCGGGCCACCGACGGTGTGCCCCGGCTCATCCACAACCTTTGCGACAACTGCCTGCTGGTGGGCGGATCGGAAAAGCTTACCCGAATCACCGCACCGGTGGTGCAGAGTGTAATTCAGTACTTGGAAGGTCATGAGCCTGGGCCATCCGGGCCGTCTGAGACCCCTGCGGCGCCGGAGCCGCCGGTCGAACCGCCGGCGCCGCCGCCACCCAGGGAAAAGGCGGCGGCCGCGAGCTCACCCGACCCCTCGGAGACCACGATAGTGTTGGATATGGATGCGCCCCCTCCCGAGACCCCGAAAAAGAAGGGGGGGCTTCTCCACAGGCGACCGGTCCTGTGGGTCCTCGGGATTTTTGTCCTGGGCGTGTTGTCCACGCTGGTGGTGTTGTACAGGGTGTTGCATTGGTTGCATTTCTAAACGAGATCCGGACGCGGGGCATTTGGGTGCAATGCTGTCCCTAAAGACGGGAGTGATCGTATGACGAAAGGGGACTGGGAGCGGGCCTTTGAAAAGAATCGAGGAGAGAGCCGGGATTCCCTTTCCGGGGCCCTGGGAATCCGGGAAAGCCGGTTGCACGACATTTCCGGAGGAGGCGACCGGCCGAGGGAAGAACTCTTGTCCGTTTTTCCGGAATCCCCATCCGTCTTGCCGGATTCCTGGGAGAACGTTTTTTGCGGCAAACAAGAGGCCGCTCCCCCGAGTTCCATCCCTACACCTACGGAAAGCGTCGTCCAACCCGAAGAACCCGTCCCGCCGACCACTCCGGCCAAACCGGCCCGACCGCGGCCTCCCTCCCCTCCCCCTTACTCGGGAACTTCACAGCCTGCGGTGCTCAAGCCCCTGCAGTCTCACCTGGACAACCTGTGGGCCTCGATCCTTCTCCATTCGCCGGAAAAGCCCAGAAATCTTCTCCTGTGCGGGTCCGGCCCCGGCGAAGGGGTTACCTTTCTGTCCTTTCACCTCGCCCTGTTCCTGTACCTCGAATACAACCTCAAAGTCCTATACGTGGATACGGATCCCGGAGGGAAGAGGCCCTATCTTCAGGGGTCGAGCAAGCAAAGCTTTCCCGGGCTGGGAGCCTACTTCAACCAGGGCCGCCCCCTGGATTCCCTCATCCTGAAGACCGAGTTTCCCGGGTTCTTCATTTTGCCCGGCGGGGACTTGGGAAACACGGCCAAAACCAGCACCATCATTGGAGAAAAGGAAAGTGTCGAGGCGCTCATGGATTATACGGCCACCCATTTCCACGCGGCCATCTTCGACGGCACGCCGGTTCTCCGTTCTCCTGGGATCCTCGGATTGGCCAAGGCCGTGGACCAGGTGGTCCTGGTCTGCAGATACAAGGTATCTCGACGTGAAGTGAGCTCACTGGCTCTCGCAAAGCTTCGAGAATGCGGGGCCCCGGTCCTGGGGGTCATTCTCAACGACCGCCGATATCCCATTCCTTCTCGAGTCTACAAGATTCTGAAGTAGGGTGCCCGGGACACCCCCTCCGGTTCGAACCCGATTCGAGAGGGACCGCGTTCCCAGTAGGAGAATGGGAAAACGACGGTTGACGACCAAGGAACAGCCTTTGTCCAAAAAAATGAGGATCCTGCATGTCATTGACGCTCTCAACCACGGCGGCGCCCAGAGGCTCCTGATGCTCCTGGCGGAAAAGGCACCTCGAGACCGGGTGGAAACCGGCGTGCTGGTCCTGCAACCCCGGCTCGAGCTCAAAGAAGCCCTGGAATCCCTGGGAGTCCGAGTTCGCTGCTGTAACCGGGAACGTCCCTCCATCCTGAGCCCCCATCGCTTTCTTTCCTACGTGCTCCGAAACCTCCGGGAGATCGCGGCATTCTGTAGGTCCCTGTCTGCGGACGTGCTTCACTGCCACTTATCGGACGCCGAACTCCTGGGCATTCCCTCGGGACGGCTTTGCGGGGTCTCGAGAGTCTTCACCACGGTGCACTACCCGGACCTTCTCCCCAAACGCAAGCCCGCCGATCTTCGAAACGCCCTTCGAAGGGCCTTGACCCGGATTCTCTACAATCACCTGGCGGACGGAGTCGTGACCGTTTCCCGGGACACGGCGGAAATCCTTTCTCGTGATTTCGGTGTCCGACCGGAAAAGATCCAGGTCATTCTCAACGGGGTGGACGTTGCCTCCTTTTCCCCGAGGACCCCGCCCCCGGATGCCCGCAGAAGCCTGGGCTTCAATCAGAAAGATTGCATCCTCATCAACGTGGCTCGACTGGCTCCGCCCAAGGGCCAGGCATTCCTGGTGGAAGCCATGGCTCGGCTGACAGCCCAATTCCCGGGAATCCGCCTCCTTTTCGTCGGCGATGGGGAACTGAGGGCGGAGTTGGAGGCCCGGCGGGCAAGCCTCCGTTTGGAAGATACGGTGGTTTTTCTGGGCAACCGGTCGGACATCGCGGACCTTCTCGCCTTGAGTGACATCTTTGTCTTTTCCTCGGTTTCCGAGGGGACTTCCCTGGCCCTCCTGGAAGCCATGGCGGCGGGAAAACCGATCGTGGCCACCTCCATTCCCGGCAATGAAGAAGTCCTTCGCCACGGCGAAAACGCGTACTTGGTCCCACCGGGAGATCCCGACGCCCTGGCGCGGGGAGTTGCCTTTCTCCTGGATCATCCCGACGAGGCACAAAGACTTGCGGCAAAGGGACAACAGGAAGTCGCCGCACAGTTCGATATCGGGCAAACCATTGCCCGATACCGGGCGCTATGGACCGGGCTGGACACGGACACCGTCCTGGGCGCAAAACGAACCGCCTGACCTTTGGAGGAGTTGGACACGGCCATGGCCTCCATTTCAGTGACAGGACTGCGGGGGATTCCCGCCACTTGGGGGGGGGTCGAGCACCAGTGCGAACAGCTCTACTCGAGGCTCGCCGCCCGGGGCCACGCCGTCGTCGTGTACGCTCGAAGCGGCTACGTTCCTCCCGGCACCCGCCGGCACAAAGGGATTCGCATTGTCCGCCTGCCCACGGTGAGGACCAAGCACGGGGAAGCGTTTGTTCACACCTTCCTGTCGGTCCTCCACATTCTTAAGGAGAATCCCCGGATCGTGCATTTCTATTCCCAGGGTCCCGCCCTGTTTGCCCCCCTGGTGAGGCTCCTGCGCCCTCGAACGAAAGTCTTTTTCACCTGCGGGGGACTGGACTGGCGAAGGAAGAAGTGGGAACCCTGGGCATCCAAAGTCCTCCACCTGGGAGAATGGTGTTCCGCCCGCTTTCCACATTACCGGATCATGGTATCGGAAGAGCTCAAGCGCTACTACGAGGCAAGGTACGGGGTAAAGGCCCACTGCATCTTGAACGGGGTGGAGAGAGGAACCAAGAGGGCTCCCGGCTTCATCCGCTCTTTCGGACTGGAAGGGCGGGACTACGCTCTTTTTGTGGGTCGCCTGGTGCCGGAAAAGCGCATCGAAGACCTCATCACCCCATTTCTCGACGGTTCCTTCCGTTCCAAGCTGGTCATCGTCGGCGACAGCGCGGGTACGGAAGATTATGTCGACGGGCTCAAGGCCTTGGCTTCGGGGGCGCCCAACGTCCTCTTTCTGGGATACCGGTACGGAGAGGTCCTGGAGGAACTCTACTCCAACGCCCGGTGTTTCCTGACGGCGTCGGAACTGGAAGGCCTGCCCCTGACTCTTCTCGAGGCCCTGTCTTTCGGGTTGGTCTGTGTGTGCAGCGATATTCCCCCCCATCGGGAAGTGGTGAGCAAGACGGGGGGGCGCTTATTCCCCGTGGGGGACCGGGCCGCCCTTGCAAGAAGTATTCAGGAAATGGAAAGAATGACGGCACAAGAATTGCTCAGTTTTGAATCACACGTCGTTGAGACCGTGGAGAAGCACTTCAGCTGGGACGAAGCTGCGAGACGCCTGGAGCGCCTGTACCGGGAGAGTCTCCGGGGAGAGGCTGCCGGGTCCCGCATGCCGGTGTGTAGAAACCGGTAGGAGAGCGGATTCTCCCCGGCGTTATGGAGAGAAGGCCGGGATGATGGAGGATCGGGTCCTTGGCGGTCCGGGTCCCCTTCATTCCCCCTTCATAACGTTGTGCGGGCAAGGAATCGGGGTGTGTGTCCACGTCGTCGGCACAGATGGGCCGACTTCGCCGCCGAGGGAGAGGGCGGCGCGGTCGGGAAGAGGCACAGCAGAGCAACTTAAGGTTGTGGGAGCAAGGGAATGCTCAGGGGGGATGTTTTTCCCGTAAAGGTCCACAAGGCGGCGGACGTCGTACTCACAGGAGCCACCTTCGTTGGGGCGTATCTTATCAAGAGGTACCTCCTGCCGGAACCGTGGGGCGGACTCACCGACATCCCTAATTACACCGGGATTCTTCTTCTTGTGGTCGTTCTCTGGTACATGAGCTTCGAGATGACCGGCCTGCACGCGGCCTACCGACGACTCAGCTTCCGGCAGAGCGTCTCGAGACTCATTCAACTCGTGACCGTCAACCTGGTACTCACGTTCCTCTTCTTCTACCTCTTAAAGATCGAGAACGTGAGCCGGATTCTCATGGGAATCTTCTACGGATTGAACCTTGCAACCCTGGCCTGGAGTGCCTGGTACGCCCGGGAGATCCATCGGAAGAAGGGGTTCAACCTGCTGGTGGTGATCATCGGCAGCAGGGAGGCCGCCAAGGAGTTCATCGAGCAAATTGTTCGAGATCCGGACGCCAATTTTCGAGTCCTGGGATGCCTCGAGGTCAGCCCCGAGGAGGTGGGAAAGTCCGTCACGGAGGGCATCGAGGTCATTGGAACCCTCGGGGAACTCCAGGACGTCCTTACCCGGCACGTGGTGGACGAAATCATTTTCGCCATGCCCATCGACAAGATCTGGGAAGCGGAGCGTTACATGGCCGTTGCGAGGCCATGGGTGTGCAGATCCGGATTTTGCCTCACTGGCACCTGAGAAAGTTCCTCATGACCCGGCCTTCCTACTACCAGATGTACTTCGAGGAATTCCTGGCAAGCCCCAGCCTGGTGCTGACGGCCACCTCCCGCAAGCGTCTGGCTCTCCTGGTCAAAGGAGTGATGGATTACGCCGGTGCGGCCTTCGGACTACTGATCATGGTTCCCGTAGGTCTCCTGCTGGCCCTGTTTATTTTTGCCGTCTCTCCCGGTCCCGTCTTCTACAAGCAAGTCCGATGCGGGGTGCACGGAAGAAGATTTACCCTGTACAAGTTTCGAACCATGGTTCCCAACGCCGAGAAGTTGCTTCCGAACCTGGCACACCTCAACGAGGCCAGCGGTCCGGTGTTCAAAATGAAGGACGATCCCAGGATTCTTCCCTTCATCGGCAAGTTCATGAGGCGGACCGGGCTGGACGAAATGCCCCAGCTGCTCAATGTGCTGCGGGGAGAAATGAGTCTCGTGGGTCCCCGGCCGCCCACCCCGGCGGAGGTCGCCTGCTACAGTCTGCAGGAGAGAAGGCGGCTGTCCATGAAACCGGGGCTGACATGCATCTGGCAGGTTACCCCTGGAAGGAACCGGATTACGTTCCAGGAATGGATGGCCATGGACCTGGCCTACATCGACCATTGGTCCCTGTGGCTCGACATCAGGATTCTTGCTCTGACCACCCGGGCCGTTCTCTTTGGATACGGGCAGTGAGGACCGATGGAGCGTTCCAGGGAGGAGACCTATCGGCTCATCGGCAAGGCAGGCCTCATCATTCTCCTCCTGACCCTGGGGGACAAGGTCCTGGCGGTGGTCAAGGAAATGGTGATGGCGGGCCGGTTTGGCATCGCGCCCTCCCTGGACGCCTTCAACATCGCCTACGCCTACCCCGCCATCTTTGTTCTCCTTGCCTCGGGAGCCCTGGTATCCGCCTTCGTACCCCTTTACATCGAATGGTGTCAAGTTCACTCGGGTCCCGAAGCGGACGCAAGGGCACGGGCCCTCCTCCTGCTCACCACCGGGTCCTTTGGTCTTATCGCCGTGGGCAGCTCCTTCCTGAGCCCCTACATCTTCCCTCTCTTCGGCCACGGTTTTGAAGCCGGGGACAAAAAGCTGGGCATCGCCCTGCAACGCCTGCTGGTGTTTCTCATCTTCCTGGACGGAACCGCCATTTTGCTCAACGGGTTGCTCCTCGCCAAAAAGAGATTTGCCGCCCTGCACACGGCCCCCATGTTCATCAATGCCTCCATCATCGCCTTCCTGGTCTTCCAGCCCCAGTTGGGAATCTACACCCTGGTCTGGGGATTCCTGGCGGGAACCCTCTGCAAGTTGCTCTACCTGGGAGTCACCCTTCGAATTTCCGGGTTTCGTTTTTGGGCCCGGCCCCGGTTCGACGGGGTGGCCGTCCGGGTCTTTTTTTCCCTGGCCTTCCCGCTCCTGGGCAGCGAGTTGATCTCCAACATGAATATCCTGGTGGACCAGGTCATGGCCACGAATCTTTCCTCCGGGTCCGTTTCCACCCTCCGGTACGCCTACCGGTTGAACGATCTGCCCATTCAACTGGTGGTATTGGGATTGTCCAAAGCCATTTTCCCGTTTATCAGCGAAAGCGCTCTGCAAAACGATCTCGAGGGACTGCGAGACGTTTACGCCCGGTGCCTGGTGTTCCTGGCCTTCCTGACTCTGCCCGTCGTCTGCCTGGTAACCCTGTTTTCCCGGGAGATCGTGAGCCTCGTGCTGCAACGGGGGGCCTTCGACGAGAATGCGGCCCGCCTGACGGCGGACACCCTGCGCTGCTATAATTACGGCCTGTTCTTCTATGGGTACACGTTTGTAAACGGAGCCTTCTTTTCGGCCCTTCGGAAAGGTTCTTCCCTGTTCTACATGGGGTGTCTCTCGATCGTGTTGAACTTTTGCCTGAATCTTCTGCTCATGGGATTCATGGGGGTCCGGGGTATCGCTCTTTCCACCACCCTCACCCTGGCCCTGGTGTCCACAGGTTTCCTGGTCCTCTTGAAGGCGCGTCTCCAGGTTCCCGGCATGCTCGCTCTTTTCAAAGGCCCCGGGATCATTCTGGCCGCCGCCCTTTTCATGTACGCCGTGGGATTCTTCTGTAAGGAGGGTACCGGGGCCGCCGGGGTCGCCCCTTGGCTTTTGGCCGTGTTTTCCGGTATGGTGGCTTTGGCGGCGTACTTTTCTTTCCTATGGTTGGTGGGGAAGGACGAGTGGAAATCCACCGTCGGATTGATGGCCGCCAGTTGGAGGCGAAGATGAAAAAGAAGACGGGCCTTAGCCCGGATGCAGCCCCCGTTCTACAGGGTTTGTGCCGGACCGGGAAGAATCGCTTTGCGGCCGTCCTGTTCTTCTGGCTGACCCTTCTTTCGGGCACCGGACCCCTTTGCCACGCCCAGGACCTCCTGTGGGGAACCGAACATACCAGCAGGCACTACATCATCGTGATCTCCGGGCAGGTGAACAAAGAGAAGTTCCACGGTGCCAAGGGGCTTTTAACCCTCTCCCCGCCTTCTCCCCTGAGCCTCAACGCCTACCTGCTGATCATCGAGGGCTTTCCTAAGAGAAACTCCCGCAACAGCTTTTTCTGGAATTCCGAGGACAGCTTCATGAACGCCTTTTCCAACGAGATCGTGTGCGATCTCAAACGGGCGTACGCCAAGTTTCCCGACATTCATTTCTTCTACCTGAGTCCCGCGCTGCTGAAATCCAAAGGCATGTACACCCACCGGGAGAAAGAACGAAAGCAACTGGCGGAAAAGACGGCCCTGCCCACCAAGGTCTTTGCCGCCAGCGGCCGTTTGAGGGTGACGATCAACGCCGACGAAGTTTCCGGAACGGTCATGATGAAGGGATACGACCCCATCGAGCGGGGGTACGCGGAATACGTGGCGGGGTTTCATGGAAGAATGACGGTGCCCCTCGAGTCCAGCAAGGAATTGAAGAAGTAGACGGGCACGGGGCCCGAGGGAAAAGGGGAGGCGACGGTTTTGGGAGCGCCTCGAATCCTGCGCGGCACACAATGAGGGACCCGACATGGGTAGGAAACGGATCGGTCCTCCGGCCGAAGTCGGAATCCGCATAGATTGCCTCGATCCCGGGCTCGGCGGGCCTGCCGGTCCGTCGGATGATCGCGGCTGCGATCCTGCACGGCGTCCATCCCCCGGGCCGGGCGCGTTGCCCGGCGCGAATTTTGTCTCCCCCTTCCGACGAAAGTCAGGCTTTCACTCAACGGGACGCAACCCGTTGCAGGAACGATTCCCGCCCAAGGGCCAATCCGCAAAGACCGTGCAAACCCCCTGGATGCCCGCCTTGGCCCGCATGACGGACCGATTCTCTCGGGATCGCTCCCCAAACGCATCCATAAGGCACTTGCGTCCAAGACCGGGAGGGACGGTTGGGCTCCTCTTCCTGCTGCTCCTTTCGATCCACGCATCGGCTTTCCCCGTTCCCCCGGTGCAGGCCGGGGAAATTGCCGCCCCGGGCACCGGGTCGGGATTTGTCGTGACCCCTTGCGGATACGGAGGGGGCGGCCGGTTCACCTGCATCGCCCTCCACCCGCACAATCCCCGGGTGTTGATGGTGGGGTCCGATGTGGCCGGGGTATTTCGCAGCGACAACGGGGGCCGGGAATTCTTTGTGAAGGGGACCGGCCTCGAGGGCTTTACCGCGGCCGATATCGCTTTTCATCCGACCCG
>JARKQW010000288.1 GCA_029974695.1 Syntrophobacteraceae bacterium
CCTCGAGGCCGACTTCCCTTCCTGCTCCGGACGGGACAGAGTACACCGACCAGGGATAGCACCGAATCCTCGAGAATCCCATCGGTGCTGTTGTTACTTCGTCGAATCCCGGGCGGAAAGCCGCATCTTTCGAACGCAGCCCCGCGGGAGTCCTGCAGGGGAGGTCTCCTGCGGGTGCCTTCGATCCGGGATGTCCCCCCGGGATCCATGAGCTCCCTCCCCCCCCGGGGCCACCGAGAGGGAACCGTTTGTCCCGACGATCCGCGGGCTCCTCCGTGCGCCCGACCCGATCCGGGGAGGGCGCCTCTTCCCGGGGGCCCAGAGGGAGATAAGCATTTCCGGACCGGGCCTCGCCTCAGCGGCCCGGCCCCGGAGCTCCCTTGTCAGGAGAAGAGCCTCTCGATGGCGTTGATCAGGGCCTGGGTGTCCACGGGCTTGGGGATGTAGTCGTCGGCTTCCATGGCCATCCCGTCGGCATGACTGTACGAAGTCGTGGGGACCGCCTCCCCCACCGCCGTGAGCATGACGATGGGAATGTCCCGGGTATCCCGGCTCTTCTTGAGCTCCGCACAAAGGGTATAGCCGTTCTTTCTGGGCATCATCACGTCCAGAACCAGCAGGTCCGGTTTTCTGGCCAGGATGGATTGTTCTCCCTCGATGCCGTCATAGGCTTTCCCAACCTCGTAGCCCTTGCTTTCGAGCATCATGCCCACCGTTTCCACGAAGTCGGGATCGTCGTCCACAACCAACACGTATTTTTTGCTCATCGAAATACCTCCTGTCCGTAGTTCACAAAAGGTTGGCTGCATCCATGGTTCACCGCGTCAACGAAGTACCCCCTCTCGGTCGGTCCGGACTCCCCCCTTATCATCCGGCGTCTTGCCGTGCTCGAGGCCTGAGAAAAAGAAGGATGGCGGGGTTTTCTCGCGCCTTGGGGGTCCTTTGGGTCGGTTCCTCGATGCCGGGGTGCGACCGGGGCCGCTTTCAGCTCCCCGTCGTGCCGCCGGGCAATCCACCGGGTTCGTCCGCCGCAGGCCGGGGGTACAGTCCGGCCCGCTTCACAATCTCAGGCACCTTTTCCTCCCATTCGATGGCCATGATGTGAAATCCACGGATCCCTTCCTCCCCTCTCAGTTCCTCGATCTGCTCGAGGCAGATGCGAATTCCTTCCTCGGCCTGGTTTTCCTTGGGTACACCCGCAAGTCTTTTGACAATGGGGTCGGGAACATCGATGCCCGGCACCCGGTTCTTCATGTAACGGGCCATTCCCACGTTCTTCATGGGGGTGAGGCCGGCCAGGATGGCCACTTGTTCGTGCAGCCCTTCGTCCCGAACCATTTTCATCCAGAGCTTGAATTTCTCCATGTTGTAGATGCATTGGGTCTGGATGAACTGGGCCCCAGCCGCCACCTTCTTGGCCAGTCGCAGGACCCGAACCTCGAAGGGGTCTGCAAAGGGATTTTCGGCGGCCCCGATGAACATCTGCGGCCTGCCTTCCTCCATGGGGTGCCCGCTGAGGAGCTTCCCGTCATCCCGCATGGTCTTGACCGTCTGGATGAGGCGAGTGGAATCCATGTCGAAGACGTTGACGGAGTTGGGATGATCGCCGAAACGCTGATGATCGCCGGTGAGGCACAGGACGTTGTGGATGCCGAAGGAGGCGGCCCCCAGCAAATCGCTTTGAATGGCAATGCGGTTGCGGTCCCGGGTCACCATCTGGAGCACGGGTTCGAGCCCCATGAGCTTCAAACGGATGCAGGAAGCCAGACTGCACTGCCTCACCACGGCGGTTTGATTGTCCGTGACGTTGATGGCGTCCACAAACCCGCGCAAAAGCTCTCCCTTTTTCTCCACCACGTCCCCTCGGCCGTTCCGGGGCGGGCCGCATTCGGACGTGACGGCCAGGTGGCCTGCAGCCAGGATTTTTTCGAGTTTGCTGGGCGTTGTCGAGGTCATGGTCTGACGTCCTCCCTGATGATCCGGCGGGGCCCGCCGTCACGACTGAGGGTCCAGTCCTTGTCCGGGGCGGGCCGTCGAAAGGAATCCAGGCGACCCGATTTCTTGAGGCGCTCGAAAATGAGATGCCAGCCGCAGGCGACGTCCCTGCCCACGAGAATGCTGATTTCGCATTTTCCGTTTTCGGATCCGCCGCAGGGGCCGTTGAGCATTCGTTTGGAGCACCGGGTGATGGGGCAGATCCCCGCAGTTTCCGAAAGAACGCATTGCCCGCAGGCCTGGCAGCGCTCACTCCACATCCCCTGTTCTTCGGTGACCCCGATGAAGCAGGTATCCACTGCCGGGAAGACGGGCTTGTTCTCATACATCTCCGCCAGGAGCTGCACCCCGGCACCGCAGGCCAGGGAGAGGACGGCGTCGTAGCCGTCGATCCTTTCCTTGAGCTCTTCCAGGTATTCCTTGTCACATTGGCGGGTGAGGCTCATCTCGAGGATCTCCAGGACCTTTCCTTCCTTCATGAAGTGCATGCGGAGGGCGGAGGAGAGCACTTCCACCTCTTTGAGGCCCCCGGCTTCGCAGACGGCCACGCAACCGTTGCAGCCGACCACCAGGAGCTTGTGGAGGGTGCGCACGTAGCCGATGATTTCCTGCAGGGGTTTTGGCTTGGCCATGATCATGCCGCAGACTCCTTTCCACCCTTGGCCGCTTTCACGGGGTTGGGTCCCAACTGTCTCACCTTTTCGGTCATCTCGAGGGCAATCTCGGCAAAGCGGGGTCCCATGCCCGCGGACAAGTTGTACATGGCAACCCGCTCGGGCTCGATCCCAATGGTTTCGAGAATCCTGCGAACGTAATCGACCCGCTTCCTTGCCCGCAGGTTCCCCGACTGGAAATGGCAGTCGCCCTCGAGGCAGCCCGCCACCAGGACTCCGTCGGCTCCCTTTTCCAGGGATTTCATGAGGTGAATGGCCGCCACTCTTCCCGTGCAGGGAACTTTGACGATCCTGAGGTTCGTCGGGTAATGGAGTCGCATGGACCCTGCCAGGTCCGCCGCCGAATACGCTCAGTAGTTGCAGCAGAAAGCCACGATGACCGGTTCAAACGCTTTCATAGTCACGCTCCGGGGTCTCAAACAGGGCATCTACCTTGACCATGATCTGGTCGTCTTCGTAATGGGACAGGTGAATGGCCTTGGCGGGGCACTCGGACACGCATACGCCGCAGCCTTGACACAGGGCTTCGTTGATTTCCGAAACGCCGTGTTCGTTGATTCGGGGGATTCCGAAGGGACACCTTCGCACGCAAACCAGGCATGCGGCGCACAGCTCCGGTTGGACTCGGGCCACGACGCCCCCGTACGTCATATGGGAGGAAGCCAGGAAGGAGGCGGCCCGGGCCGCCGCCGCCATGGCCTGGGCGATGGCTTCCTGGATGAGTTTGGGACCGTGGGCCGTTCCGCACAGGTAGATGCCTTCGGAGGCGAAGTCCACGGGGCGCAGCTTGGCGTGGGCCTCGATGAAATAGCCGTCGGCGTTTCGAGGGACCTTGAGAAAGGAGGCCAGTTCTTCGGTGTCCGGAGCGATCATCCCTGCGCTCAGGACCACGGCGTCCGTCTTCATCCGGATGGGACGGTCCAGGACGTGGTCCCGGAAGGTCACGCACAAGCCCTCGCCGTCCCCCGTCACCCGGGGCGGACGGTCGGCGTCGAAACGAACGAAAAGAATCCCTTTTCCCCGGGCGGACTTGTAGTATTCCTCGAGAAGGCCGTAAGTCCGCACGTCCCGGTACAGGATGGTGATCTGCATGTCCGGATTCAGATCGGCGAGATGGAGAGCATGTTTCACGGCGCTCTGGCAGCACACCCGGCTGCAGTTGGGGTGCTCCTCGTTTCGGGAACCCACGCACTGGATCATCACCAGGTTTTCCCACCGGCCGATCTCCAGGGGATTGTTGCGGAGCTGCCTTCCCAACTCGAGTTGGGTCATCACCCGGGGATGATCGCCGTAAAGGAATTCCCGGGGCCGGTACTCGAGGGCTCCCGTGGCCACGATGGTGACCCCGTGCTCGATCTTGCGTTCATAAGGCCCGGGACCCACCAGGACCTCCGTGGTGAAGTTTCCCTTATAGCCGCCGAATCCGACCACCAGGGTTTCGGTGAGCACCTGGATCTTCTCGTGGTGTTGGACTTCGGCCACCAGGTGGTCCAGGTATTCCTGGACATCCCAGCCTTCAATGGTCTGGGCGATCTGGCGGGCCATCCCCCCCAGGGTTTTCTCCCTCTCGATGAGAACCACCTCGAATCCCTGCCGAGCCAGGCAAAGGGCGGCATTGAGGCCCGCGACGCCCCCCCCGATGACCAGACCGCGCCTCTTGATGGAGAGCGGGCGTTCCTCGAGGGGCTGGAGGAGGGAGGCCCGGGCTACGGCCATGCGCACCAGGTCCTTGGCTTTGTCCGTGGCCTTCCGGGGATCCGCGGGGTGCACCCAGGAATCCTGGTCCCGGATGTTGGCCATT
>JARKQW010000316.1 GCA_029974695.1 Syntrophobacteraceae bacterium
GTGCGCGAGACCCCGAGCCGCCGGCTCAAATCCTCGCCGGAGACCCACCTCCCTTTCGCTTCCTTGAGGCTCGAGAGCAGCCTATTTCTTGTGCGTGTCGCCATGATGAACGCGCCCCCACGCGGGAGGCGATGTTTTCTAGCACGGCCCCCGCTCATTGTCAACCCGGATATTTATTCAGGTTGACATATAGTCGCACAAAAAGGCCCCGTCCCGATGCAGCGGGACGGGGCCTTCGTTTCTTCAAAACGGTTGGTTTTATTTCACTTTCCGGTTCAGGAAATACCCGTCAGGGTCGCAGACCTCGCGAAGCAGGCGGAGGTCTTCCGCCGTCGGCTCCGCCATCTCCTTCAGATCCGGCGAGATGAGGAGATCGAAGCCGACCATGTCCTGGATGTCTTTGGCCTTCTTGCCGGGCAGGACTTCCAGCAGCACCATGCGCCTCGTCTTGTCGTCGAACCCGAAGAGGGCCTGGTTCGTGATCACGCGATAGGGCCCCGCCCCCGTCACGCCGGCCTTCTCGCGGTAGTCCGCCGAGCCGTCACCGAACCCGATGCTCGTGAGGAACTCCACCTTCTCGGTGAAGCGCCTCTTCTCGAGGGCCATGATGATGATGGACTTCTCGCAGTTGGCCGCCATGGCGCCGGCCCCGCCGCTGCCGGGGAAGCGCGTCTGGGGGGTGTTGTAGGTCCCCCCCTCGAAGGTGGAGCAGACGTTCCCGTACATGTCGATCTGGGCGCCGCCGATGAATGCGTAGTCGGAATGCCCCCGCTGGGTGAGCTCGAACACCGAACTCAAACCTTTCAGATAACACGCTTTCCTGCAGGCCCGCGTGTCCCCGACGGACAGGGGCATTCCCATCTCGAGGATGGGGGTGAGAGGTCCCGCTTCAAAGATGATGCCCAGGCCCGGCGCGTGGGTCAGCTGGGCATGAATGGAAGCAATGATGGGCAAACCCGTCCCCACAAACACGATGGTTTCGTCTTCGAGGACCCGCGAGCCCGTATAGGCAATCATTTCAAAAGGTGTGTATTCAGGCATGATCCCTTTCTCCTTCCGTTCCGTCGTCACGTGAGCCGTCGCGCTAAGAGAGGATGATCGGCTGTCCTCCGTCCAGGTCCTTGATCTTCTTGAGAGTTTTGTAGGGGAGTTTGCTCAGGAAATCGTCGTGGGTTTCACACCCGAAAATGAACTCGTCGTAATATTTCTTCAGGGCATCCCTCTTTCCGGTCTTGCGGAATTCTTCCGAAGCGCTCCGGAACATGAGGATGTGTTCCATGTCAAACCAGTAGAAGCCGTAACACGCGCCCGGATAGCTGGCAAAACGCTGTTCGATCACCGCGTCTACGGCCGTGTAGGGAATTTCCGTCAGGTTGGGATAGGTTCGAATATTCTCGTTGGGGATGATCTGCTCGGCGGTCACGATGGTGTGGCAGGCCGCCATGGCGATTTCCGGGCAGGTGCAATGGGCCCCGAAAATGCGGCAGTTGCCGTACATGTCGGCCGCCGTCACGTTGAGGATCCCCACGTCGGGATAGCAGGCGGGAACCAGATAGGAACTCGATCCCGTAAAGGGGCTCCGGACCATGATCCCGCGATTCACCAGTTCCATGTCGGAACCGCCGTGGTC
Source organism: Syntrophobacteraceae bacterium (assembly GCA_029974695.1). GTDB lineage: Bacteria > Desulfobacterota > Syntrophobacteria > Syntrophobacterales > Syntrophobacteraceae > JAGPLX01. Next base: position 1,631 of record JARKQW010000316.1, read on the forward strand.
CCGAACGGGCAGGAATTCGATCCCCATGGCCGCCGCCTTGAACCGGGCCGACATGCCGTAGTTCGTGTAATCATCCAGCTCGATCAGGCCGTTGTTGCACAAGTATCGGAAAAGAGGGGCAATGCCGATGACTTCATATCCCCACCAGGCCAGTTCCGCACGCCGAATGGACAAATGGTCCGGGTACAGGAGCATGGCCCCGGCCAGGAGCTCGGGACAAATGGAATTGGACTGGAAGGAAAGGGTCAGGTCCTTCGCCCCTTTCCGAATGATTTCGTGGACAATGGCCACGGGAGGCCGGGTATTCACAAAGCCCCCGATGGCAATGTTGGCGCCATCCTTGATGTAACGACCGACCGCTTCCTTGATCGTGGTCCGCTTGTCCCGCAAGCCCTTGGATTTCCCAACCATCGTCTTGCGGGCTTCTTCGGGCGAAGGCCCCCACCAGCCGAAAACCTCTTCCTTTTTCCTCTTGGTGGCGTCCTCCGTTAGAGTGGAAATCTTTTGAATGGGCGAGCTCAAACCGTTTTCCATTTCGACCTCCAGCTGCAGCGTTCGATCCAACTTCCCCGCGTACCAGTGTGGGAAAAAACCACTCGCGCATGAACCCATAACATGAGATGGGACTTACCTTTGCCGG
>JARKQW010000328.1 GCA_029974695.1 Syntrophobacteraceae bacterium
TGGGGGTGAAACTTCTGACCAGGGGGAAGCTTGCTCCCCAATTCCCCTCGCTTTTTGGGACCGGAAAACTGGACGCCATTTACCGGAAGGTGCAGGAACTGGAGGCCGGCCGATGAAATACTTCTACTATCCCGGCTGCTCCCTCGAAGGTACCGCGGCGGAATACGACGTTTCCACCCGGGCCGTCCTGGGCAAGCTCGGGGTCGAACTGGTGGAGTTGGAGGATTGGACCTGTTGCGGGGCCAGTGCCGCCGAGGCCGTGAGCCGGCTGCTGTCCATGGTCCTTCCCGCAAGGAACCTGGCCCTTGCGCAGAAAGCCGAGGTGAAGGCGGATTTCTTGGTTCCCTGCAGCGCCTGTTACCTGAACCTTCGAAAGGTCGAGGAACAGGTGAGACAGGACGGAGAACTCCTGGCCCGCATCAATGAAGTGCTGGAAGAAGAAGACCTCCGGTACCGCGGAGGAATCCACTCCCGCCATCTGTTGGATGTTCTCGCCAACGACATTGGAGCCGACAGGGTCCTGGGAAGCCGGACCCTGTCGCTCGAGGGGCTTCGAGTGGTGCCGTACTACGGATGCCAGGCCCTTCGCCCGTACCAGACCTACGACGATCCCGAGTTCCCCAAATCCATGGAGCCCCTCATCGAGGCCCTGGGGGCCGAGGTGGTTCCCTGGAACCTGGGGGCCAAGTGCTGCGGGGCGGGTCTCATGACCACCAAGAAGGAAGCGGCCCAGGAAGCGGTGGCGCAAATCCTTGCCGGGGCGCGGGGAGGGGATTGCATCGTGACCATCTGCCCCATGTGCCAGATGAACCTGGAGGGTTTCCAGAAAAAGATATCCAAGATTTTCGGGGAAGATCTCCGAATTTCGGTCCTGTACCTTCCCCAGCTCATCGGACTGGCCCTGGGACTGTCCGACCGCGAGCTCAAGCTGGATAAGAACCTGGCCCTCCACTCCGAATTGTGGGACAGGCTTCGTTCCCTCAAGCGGGGGTCTCCTTAGAACCACGGGGCGAAAGCTTCCTTGTCCCGTGGTTCCGTTCGCCCTTCCCCCTCGGGCGGGAGGCTCCTCCGGGGAACGAACGGCTCCCCGCCGTCCCTCGCGGCACACGGGCACCATGCTAAGCACCCGGCCTCGCATGAGAGGCCGGGAGGCCGTCAGTTTCCTCCATGCCCGCGGTCTTCATGGGGAAGCGGCGACCCCCCGGAATCCTCTCACGGCCGATCTTCCCCGCGCACTTCAGGGTAGTCGGGAAGGAATCTGCGGCTCCCAGGGAGCCGAGGTAGGATCCCTAGTCCGGGATGATCGCGGAATCCACCTCGGCGGTGAACCCTTCCGCTTGCCGCGAGGGTGCCGCCCGGGCCGCTTGCTGCGAGTACCCGGGTTTCTTCGCGGCAGTCTGAAGGGGTACGGTTGTGCAGGCTCCCAAAGCCGGTACCGCAAGACCCAGCATCAGACACAAGAGGTATGTTCCCAAGTTCTTCTTGATGATGATCCTCCTTCCTCGCACGCAAGTGCTTTCTCGTCGGCAGGATCGAGGTCCTTTCCGGTTCCCGAAGACGGGGAGCTGCTACAGGCCCAGGAGCCGAGAGAGGACCTCCGACACCTCGCCCCTCACACGGCCATGACTCGGATGCCGCGCGCCTCCAACCACATCAGGGTGCCTCGATCCAGCCCTCCACAGACGAGAATGTCCACCCCCAGGAGGAGGAGCTTCTTTCTCCTTTCCAGGAGTGAGACGAAGGACAGGTCCAGCTTCGCCCGCACACAGATCTGCTGATCCCGGACTTGAACGATCAGCAGTTCGGGCGCCGTAGAGAAATTGGGAGACGCTCGCCTCATGAATAGTGGAATCGCGATGGTCATTTGCCGTCCCTGTGTCGGACACAAGGGTTCTACGGCAAGGCACATGGCCGGCTCCTCGAACCTTTTTGATCCCTGGAAATAGAGGGAAAACGGACTGTTATCCGGAAGAGGCAAGACAGGAAGCGCGAGGGTTGTTGCAGAGTTGAAACTGTTTCACAGAGACTGTTTCACGGGCAAAACGCCGGAAAGCATTCTCTTATGCGTCTTGAGCCGGTATTTTCGGATTTTCCGCCAACGGGTGGAGCGGCTTATTCCCCGGTTCCAGGGCGGCGGAGATTCTGCAGCCCTTGTGCTTTGTGGGCAAGTCCGGAATCGTCTTTTCTTCCGAACATTCCAACAGGGTTTTCGTCAGGGTGAAGGGAGGAGCACATCGGGCTTTGGCCGGGAATTCCACGGGGAGATGCCTTAACTCAATCATGGGAGCCTTGCACAAAACACAGGCATGTTCGAGGACGTTTTCCAGTTCCCTTACGTTTCCGGGAAAGTCGTAATTGAGGAACAGGGCCATGACTTCCCCCGAGACGCCGGAGATCCTCCTGCGGCGGAGGGAGTTCAGTTTCGAGAGCAGGAAATCGGTGAGAAGCGGGATGTCCTCTTTTCGATCACGAAGAGGGGGCAGCCGGATCCGAATGATGTTGAACCGATAGAACAGGTCTTCTCGAAAGGCGCCCCTTTGGACCAGGCTTTCGATGCATTGGTTGCCGGCGGCGACGATCCGGACATCGGCCTTGACGGGGACCGCCCCCCCGAGGGGAACGAATTGCCTCTCTTCGAGGAGCCGAATTCAAGACGGCGCAGGGGCACGGGAGTCACAATTGAGCCCTCCTCCGCTTCTTCCCGGACTCCTCGGCAAGGGAAGATCGGGAGCGGCACCTCGTTCTCGTCCTCACTCCCGATCATCGAGGAATTGGATGTTGGGGCCGGACATCCGGTCGGGGCTCCCTCAGGTCAAAAGGAACTCGTGGACCAGGTCTTCCCATTTCATCTGGGGAAGATTTCCGAAAACGTCGTCCACGATTTCCCCACCCGTGGCGGCCAGGGGGAACCCTTGGGAGGCCATGACCATGTGTTCCAGCTTTTCCCTTTCGGCCTTCACCCAGGCTGCCGCCTCCCGTTCGAAAAGAAGGTTCTTGAGGTTGCTTTTAAGTCCTTGGGGTTCCACGACGATCAGCCAGCCGGCCCCGTAGGGATCCGTCTTGACCTGATGAGGGTCCCCGACGGCTTTGTGGTTCGTGGCCACCACGAGCCCGTCGATGGGGGAAAGCACCTCGGCGGACTCTCGATCCCTCCGGATGGACCACCCCACCTCCGTCTGTTCCAAACGCGAGCCCAGCTTGGGAAGACGGATTTCCGTAGGGCGTCCCAACAACCGCAGGGCGAAATCGTCCATCCCCAGGCGAACAAAGCCGCCGTGCTCGACTCTTGCCCACCCGTGACCCCGGTGATAATAGTAATTGTGGGCCACGGTAAAACCCGCAATCTTGCTGGTGTGGATCGTCCCCATCGCCTCCGCCAGGTCCGCCTCATCCAGGTATTGGTCGTATTCACAGACGTTGCATCGGTAGCCGTTGGAGCAGAAGTGGTACTGCACTCTGCCCGTCAGCATATGGCGACATTCCTTTTCTTTGTACGGCTTGGTTCTCATGGCTCGCCTCCAACTGGAGACCGCCCCCGGCTTTCGCACCTTCGTCCGGCTCATGGCCTTGTCGAAAGGACAATGGAGACAGTCAAAGGCCTGGTCGCATAGTTTGTAGTTGACCACTCCGGCTTTCATCCACACGCATTGTCGATCCTCCGTGGAGAAAACCCGGATCCTTTTATCGCCTTTGAGCCCGTTGACGTTTTTCATGGCGGATCATCCTCCTTTGTTGGATGGTTGAGGTCTTGCAAAGGGAAGGTAACCAAGATTCATGCCGGCACGACATTCATCAGCCGGAAGACTGGAAGAAGGGTTCTGCCCAATGCCGTGAGGGGATGGAAGGTCGAGACGGGGATGGGCGCAACAAGGGAAGAAGGAACGGAAAGAATCGGACGACTCCGTCAACGAACCGGAGCGAACCCGGGGTCTCGAGGGAGCAGTGCCCGGGTGGATCTCGCCGGAGGAGGGACTCGAAGGCAGGTCTTTCAAAGGGCCTCGGGTCTCGGGGACCCGTTCGATCCTCCCCCGGCAACGATTTAACCCCAGTGTAAGGATTTTTTCCGCCCTGTTCGGAAATTATGCACCTCTTATGAGGGGGGTAGGGGAAGTGAAAGCCAACAAGGTGATGAACATCGCGGTAATCGGGGGAGGAAAGAGGTGTGCCGCTTTCCTCGAGATGCTCGATGCCATGCGCTTTCCTCACCTCGAGGCCCGAATCGTGGCGGTGGCGGACCCCAATGAAGACGCCGTGGGCATGCGCATCGCCCGGGAAAGAGGGACTTTCACCACCCGGGACTACAATGACTTTTTCAAAATCAAGGACCTGGACCTCGTCATCGAGCTCACGGGAAACGAAACGCTGCTCCTGGATTTTCTGCGGCACAAACCCAAGAACACCCGGGTCCTGGAAGCCACCATCTCGCG
>JARKQW010000330.1 GCA_029974695.1 Syntrophobacteraceae bacterium
CAAATCCTTCCAGTTGGCCCGGGGGAACGTCTTCGCCCTTTCCGCCGTTCTCATGGTGGTCACGGCGGTGACTTCCGCCTTCCTGGACAACGTAACCACCATGCTCCTCATCATTCCCGTGACCATCGAGATCGCCCTCACCCTCAAGATCGATCCCGTCACCCTTCTCATGCCCGAGGTTTTCGCCTCCAACGTCGGGGGCACGGCCACCCTCATCGGGGACCCTCCCAACATCATGATCGGCTCATACGCCAAGCTTTCTTTCCTGGATTTCGTCCAGAACCTCACGTTCATTTGCGTCATCTGTCTCATCTTTACCGTCGTTTATTTTCTCTACTGGTACCGGAAGGAATACGCCCGGGCAAAGGTGGGGGACGTGCAGGCACTTCTCAAGCACCTGCGCGAGGAATATCGGATTACCGATAAGACGCTCCTCATCCAGGGAGGGCTCATCCTGGGGGTCACGGTCTTCCTGTTCATCATTCACGGAGCGCTCCACATGGAGCCCAGCATTGCCGCCATGATCGGGGCCGCCGTGCTGCTGGCGGTGAGCCGCACCAACATCGTGGAAATCCTCGAACACGAAATCGAATGGCCCACCCTGATCTTTTTCATGATGCTCTTCATCGTGGTGGCGGGAGCCGAAGAAACGGGGCTGATCCAAACCATCGCCGACTGGGTGAACGTGGTGTCCCAGGGGTCTCTGGTGGTGGCAATCCTGATGATTCTGTGGGTTTCGGCCGTCGCCTCGGCCATTGTCGACAACATCCCCTTCACGGCGACCATGCTTCCCATTTCGGCCTATCTCACCACCACCATCCCGGGGGCCGAAGGGGGCATCCTGTGGTGGGCCCTGGCTTTGGGTGCCTGCCTGGGCGGCAACGGAACCATGATCGGGGCCAGTGCCAACGTCGTCACGGTGGGGATGGCGGAACGGGCGGGGCATCCCATCTCGTTCCTGCACTACATGAAGGTGGCGGTCATCCCGACCATCGTCACCATTGTGCTGGCCTCTCTGTGGCTGCTTTTCGTGGAGATTTAGAAAAGGGAAGAGGAGACCTGGAATCCGGGACGATCTTGTGGTAGGAACGGGGAGGTCGCGACTCATTGCCGCCGAGAATTTCCATGATTCCCAAGGGTCGAGGTATCTCGCATGCCGGTGATTTCCAGGTCGTCCTTTTCTCCTCCCCGGTTTCTGAGAAACGCCCATGTGCAGACCGTCGTTCCCAATATGGTTCGAGCGGTGAAAGGCGTCTCCTACACCCGGGTGCGGATTGCCACTCCCGACGACGACTTCTTGGACCTGGATTTTTCCCCGGTGGGGTCCCCCCGGACCGCCATCGTGGTCCACGGACTCGAGGGAAACTCCCGCAGGCCCTATGTGCTGGGGATGATCCGGGCGTTGAACGCCCGTGGGTGGAACGGGGTCGGGATGAACCTTCGGGGCTGCAGCGGGGAACCCAACCGAAAGCTGAGATTTTACCACAGCGGGGATACCGGGGACCTGCAGACGGTGCTGGATTATGTCTGGGGCGGGAATTCGGGCGGGAAAACGGCCCTAATCGGTTTCAGCCTGGGGGGAAATATCGTTTTGAAGTACCTGGGGGAACGGGGAAGCAGCGCGGCGAATCTCATCTGCGCCGCCGCCGCTTTCTCCGTCCCGTGTCATCTTTCCTCGAGCTCCACCCGGATGGCCCTTCCTTCCAACCGTTTTTACACGGCGCGTTTTCTTCGCTCCCTCCGAGACAAGATTACGCAGAAGATGGAAAGGTTTCCCGGAAAGATCGATGATGAAGGCTACGAGGCCATTCGAACCTTTCACGAGTTCGACGACCGTTACGCCGCTCCCATCCACGGATTCAAGGATGCCGAAGATTACTACGCCCGGGCAAGCAGCAAACCCGTCCTTCGCCGCATCCGCGTGCCGACCCTCCTGGTGAACGCCCTGGACGACCCCTTTCTTGCTCCCCCGTGCTATCCTTACGAGGAAGCTCGAGACAATCCCTATCTGTTTCTGGAGACCCCGTCCTCGGGCGGTCACGTGGGGTTTTGGTCCTCGGGAATCCACGGCTCGACCTGGGCGGAACGTCGGGCAGTGGAATTCCTCGAACCTTGGGGGAGACAAACCTCCTGAAAAGCTATTTTTCGGACGCGCATTCTTTTGCAGCAGCCAACGCCGCGTCGTAATCCGGCTCGTGGGTGACTTCCTTCACCAGTTCATAATGGCGTATGATTCCCTTGCGATCCACCACCAGGACCGCCCGGGCCAGAAGGCGGAGTTCCTTGATCAGCAGCCCGTAGGCCAATCCGAAAGCCGCGTCCCTGTGGTCGGACAGGGTGACGACCTGGGTCACTCCCGCCGCACCGCACCATCGTTTCTGGGCAAAGGGAAGATCCATGCTGACGGTCAATACGACCACGTCTTCCCCCAGCTTTCCCGCTTCCTGGTTGAAACGTCGGGTCTCGAGATCGCACACGGGGGTGTCCAGGGACGGGACCGAGGTGAGAATGACGACGTTTCCCCGGTACGATGAGAACGGGACGGGCGATAAGCCGTTGTCCAGCACTTCAAAGTCCGGGGCGACATTGCCGACTTTTTGCTCATTTCCGGTGAGGGTCAGGGGATTTCCCTGAAAGGTGACCGCGCCAAATCGTTCCGCCATAGAACCTCCTCGCGAGTTTTGGGTGATTGTGGAACTTTCCTTGAAGGAGCCGGAAGTTGGTTTTTCGCAACCGGGCAGCGCCGCACCGGCGGCCCCGGCCATGGGGGACCCGGTGACTGTGCCGTCAAGTTAGGGACTCCTTTCGGGCGGGTCAACCGGAAGCAGTCACTTTGGCAGGCATCGAGGAGAGAGACGGCGGGGACAAAGGCCGGGGAAACAGTGGCCCTGCCCGGCGGCTACATTTGAGCCAGGGACTGGGCGATATCGCGGCTCAAGGCCCCTACGGCGCGGCTTTGAGCCGAGACAAGAGCGTCGTACGTCGAGGAGTCCACTCGTTCCACCAGGTCGGACCTTCCCGTGGTCAAGGGGGTCTTGCCGTCCCTGCCGTAGACGATCCATCGGGCGATGAGCCGACACTCGCCTCCCAACGATCCGTCGAATTGGAGCACTTCCAGGGACAGCAGTGTCTGGACCTCCACGGACTTTTGCACGGGGAAGACCACGATCCCGTCGGAGCGGAGCAGGCGGGCGAGGTTTTCTCCAAGGACCTGGGTGAAATTGGTCTTCAGGGGTTCGGCCCAGCGATCGAACTCGGCCAGCCGGACTTCGTTTCGACTTGTGCGGGTGACGATTTGAGGCCGATCCAGGTACTGGGGAAATCGCACGGGGAGAATCCCCAGGGAACGAACCTTCCTTTCGCCCGTCTCCTCCACGGGTCCTCCGGGCTGGGAATGGAGCATGAAGAACCGAGAAGGCTGGGAGCGGGCGCATCCCCATCCCGTGAGGAAACTCGTGCCCGCCAGGATCATGACCAACGGCATCACCAGACGATTC
>JARKQW010000363.1 GCA_029974695.1 Syntrophobacteraceae bacterium
TGGGTATGGGTGTTCTGGTGGAGGGCGTCCTTGAAATGAACCGATTCCCTTTTAAAGCCCGGGGTGGCGGCATTGGCGATGTTGTTAGCGACGACGGCCATGGTCTTTTCCTGGTGCATCGCGGCTATGGAGGCCCCATAAATGCCGATTCTCATGGCTCCTTCTCCTTCCCACCCCCGAGAGGATGCAATGAGGGTGCCAGATGGGTCTGCCGGAAATCCGGATGCAGGGCCGATTTCCGGTGCAGCCTTCGCCCCTTCGGTCCCCCGGACCTTCCCCTTTTTCCCCGGAGTCGGAAAAATCTGCCGCAAAGGATAGGAGAGAACGGCCGGGGCGGTCCGATCGCAGGAGCGCTCCTCGGCCGGGGCGGGAGCGGGGTTCGGAGGCTTGGACGGTTCAGCGTTTTCCCGTGATGGTCTGGAGCTTCAACACGAGCTCCACTTCTCCCACGGGCTTTTGCAGATGCCGGGCGATGGAAGTTGCGTCCATCCCCTTCCTGGCCAGCTGCAGGATTTGGTCGTTCTGGGAAGCCCGGGGCTGGGGGGGGGACCCATGGGGAGGAGGCAGGGGCCCTTGGTTCTGCAGGGCTTCGAGCTTGAGGCTCATGAGCTGAGCCCTTTCCAGCTGCTGGTCCAGCTTGGCCAGGAATTGCTGGATCAACTGCCGACGTTCCTGGAGGTTGGTTTCAAACTCTGCGGCAATCCGTTGAGTCTCTTCGACAATCTTTCCAAAAGACCGGGTGAGTTCTTCGACATTCCGGTCTCTTCGGAATCGCCTGAAGAAAAGGCAAGCCAGGAAAAGGATCAGGAGAACGTCCAGCAGGATCTGCAGGAGGGTGAGCGCGTGCGGCTGATGAAAAAACCAGTCCATGAATCGTTCCACCTCGTGTTGCGGCCCCTCAGAGAACATCCATCTGGAGGAGCCGGACGGCGCCGATGCCGGTGGCGGGCAGACTTTCCTTCAGGTGGGAAAAAAGCTTCTTTTCCACCGTCTCCTGCCAGTGGGTGTAGGACAACAGCTCCGGGTGCTCATGGAGGAGGTATCGGTAGATCCGGTCCCGGAGCATTGTGGGAGACTGTTCGAACTGCTCGAAGGACCTTTCCCCTAGGAACTCCAGTTCCAGTTCCAGGGAAAGGATATCCGCCTTCTTGCCGACCTTGAGGGGAAGCAGGAGCTGTACCTTTCCGGGAAAGCGGGGGATGGGAACGGGCTTTCGGACCAGCCTGACCGGAGCGGAACCGTTCGAGGTCGGCCACCACAGTGCGCAGGCAAATCCAACCATCCCCAGAAGCAGGAAAGCCGCGGCTCCCAGCCACAAGATCTTTCTTTTCGGAACCCTTCTTCTTTGCTCTCCCGGATCCTCTTCTTGGTCCACCGCGGCCCCCTCCGTTTCGAGAGCTGCCGGGGCGGGGGTTTCTTCTTTGAAGGACCGGGAAAGACTCTCGTGGGAAAAACCCTCCAGGTCGTCCAGGGAGAAGTCTTTGTCGGAGGCGGCCTTGCTGTTCCCGTTCCCCCCCGAAGGGCCTTCGAACAAGCTCTGCCCCCCCATGGGAGAGATCTGGTCGAACTCTTCTTCGATCTTTTCGAGGACTTTCT
>JARKQW010000367.1 GCA_029974695.1 Syntrophobacteraceae bacterium
AAGTTCCCCATCCGGACCACTCCCGAGGGTCAAGCCAATCCTCTGGGCGGCTACGAGACGGGAACCGATGACATCAAGAGCCCAATCCTGTGCACCGAGCCTGCTTCCACCGGCCAGAGCACGCTTCCCACCCTGAAGAAATAACCCAAGGAGGTAAAGATATGGCTAATTTTGAAACGGTAGTCGTCGACACTGATCTCCTGATCATCGGCGGTGGAATGAGTGCCTGTGGTGCCACCTTTGAAGCCGCCTACTGGGCCAAGAAGAACAACCTCAAGGTGGTCGTGGTGGACAAGGCGGCCATGGATCGCTCCGGCGCCGTGGCTATGGGGCTTTCGGCCATCAACCAGTACATCAACTACGCCAAAGGCGTGAACACCCTGGAAGACTACGTAAGATATGTCCGCCAAGACCTCATGGGCATCTCCCGTGAAGATTTGGTGTATGATATTGCCCGCCATGTTGATTCCACCGTGCACCTGTTCGAAAAATGGGGCCTCCCCATCTGGAAGGACGAGCAGGGCAACTACGTCAATGAAGGTCGCTGGCAGATCATGATCAACGGCGAGTCTTACAAGGTCATCGTGGCCGAGGCCGCCAAGAACGCCATGAACCAGGCCGGTTTCACCGATTGGCTCTATGAGCGCGTGTTCATCGTCGAGCCCCTCATGGACTTCGACAACAACAAGTGCCTGGGTGCCGTCGGCTTCAGCGTTCGCGAGAACAAATTTTATGTCTTCAAAGCCAAGGCTACCATCGCCATGATGGGTGGGGCTGTTCACGTGTTCCGTCCCCGGTCCGTGGGCGAAGGTCTGGGTCGAGCATGGTATCCCCCGTGGAATGCCGGTTCCACCGCCTATTTCACCATCCGGGCCGGTGCCGAAATGACCTGCCAGGAAGTGCGCTTCATCCCCGTGCGGTTCAAAGACGGATACGGCCCCGTGGGTGCATGGTTCCTGCTGTTCAAGTCCCGGGCCACCAATTCCTTGGGTGAGGAATACATGGTCACCCGGAAGGATGAGCTGCCCAAGTGGGCTCCCTACGGCGAAGGCAAGCCCATGCCCGCCAACCTGCGCAACTGGCTGGGCATGGAAGACGTCATGGCCGGCAAGGGTCCCATCTTCATGAGAACGGAAGAGGCCATTGCCAACCTGGCCGCCAAGTACAAAGACGATCCCAAGGCCTTCAAAAAGAAGATGAAGGAACTGGAAGCCGAAGCCTGGGAGGACTTCCTGGATATGACCATCAGCCAGTCCCTCCTGTGGGCCGGCATGAACATCCAGCCGGAAGAGAAATCCTCCGAAATCGCGGCCGCCGAGCCCTACTTCATCGGTTCGCACTCCGGCGCTTCCGGTGCCTGGGTATGTGGTCCCGAGGACGTGATGCCGGCTGAGTACCGAGCCCAGTGGGAACCCATCGGTGTGTACAACCACATGACCACCGTGAAGGGCCTCTTCACCGCCGGTGACGGCGCAGGGGCATCCAGCCACAAGTTCTCCTCCGGCTCCCACGCCGAAGGGCGAATCGCAGCCAAGGGTGCCATTGCCTACATTCTGGACAACAACACGGCCCCGCAGGTGAGCGATGCCGTCATCGAGAGCATGAAGAAGACCATTCTGGCTCCCCTTGATCGTTTCGAGGAGTTTGCCAAGCTGTCCAGTGATCCGGACATCAACCCCAACTTCATAAAGCCCAAGATGTTCATGTTCCGCCTCCAGAAGATCATGGATGAATACTGCGGGGGCGTGAGCGCACAGTTCACCACCAACAAAGCCCTTCTGGAAAGAGGCCTCGAACTGTTGCAGATGCTCAAGGAAGACGCCGAAAAGCTGGCGGCCTCCGATCTCCACGAGCTCATGAGAGCTTGGGAAAACACCCACCGCATGTGGATCGCCGAGAGCCACCTGCGCCATGTGCTTTTCCGCCAGGAAAGCCGTTGGCCCGGATACTACTTCCGTGCGGACCTCCCCGACATGGATGAGGCCAATTGGAGGGTGTTCGTCAATTCGGTGTGGAACCCCAAAACGGGTGAGTGGACCATGAAGAAGGTTCCCGTGGTCAACCTGCCGGTCTAACCCAAGTCCGTGTAGTCCTAACCTCCGGGTGCGATCCCCGTGCCCGGAGGTTTTTCTATGTTGGGCCGAAATGCGACGGCCCATTCCTGGATTGCTTCCAGGAGCGCGATTTTTTAGAAAATCGGCCAGTTCGAAGTGCGCGAAAATCACAGAAAAGGAGAGATCAAAATGGCCGTTATCGGACATGGCAAGAAGGAAATTGTTGAGAAAATTATGGCCCCCGACGAGGCCGTGAAAAAGATTCAGGGACTGACCCAGGTTCCCGTGCGCAGCCAGATCGCCAATGAAATCATCGGCATCTCCTACGGCTTTTTCTCCCCACTGGAAGGTTTCATGGGGAAAGCCGACGTGGACGGAGTCGTCCAAAACATGCATCTGGCAAACGGCATCCTCTGGAGCATCCCCATCGTTTTCGATATGTCGGATGCGGATATTGCCAAGTACGGCATCAAAGAGGGACAGTCCGTGGTCCTGACCTACGACGGTAATCCCATGGCCCTCTTCGAGATCAACGAAATCTTCACCTATGACAAGAAGGTCATGGCGGAGAAAGTCTACGGTACGACCGAAGAGAAACACCCGGGCTGCGCCAGGACATACAAATATGAGGAAAAGTTCATCGGGGGCAAGATCACCCTCGTGAACAAGCCCAAGATCAATGAGCCCTACGGACCTTATTTCATCCCGCCCATCCAGATGAGAGAAGAGTTCAAAAAGAGGGGCTGGAAGCGGGTGGTGGCCCACCAGACCCGGAACGTTCCCCACACGGGCCACGAGTGGCTGATGAAGGGCGCCTGGTCCCAGACGTACGGCGAGTTGCCCATCGACAAACCCCTGGTCGGCGTCCTGGTAAACGCCATCATCGGTGAGAAGAGGAAAGGCGACTACATCGACGAAGCCATCATCCTGACCCAGGACGAACTGCGCAAGTCCGGTTACTTTGGAGATCACAACCATCTGACTTCCCTCACTTTCTGGGATATGCGCTATGCGGGACCCCGGGAAGCCATTTTCCATGCCATCCTGCGCACCAACCTGGGATTGACCCACCACATGTTCGGGCGAGATCACGCGGGGGTGGGGACCTACTACGGTGCTTATGATGCCCACAATCTCCTGGCCAAGTACCAGGATGAGCTGGACATCGTCCCCGTGTATTCCATGAACTGGCTCTACTGCCCCCACTGCGGTGAGGTGACTTCGGAAGGTCTTTGCAACCACAAGTCCGAGTGGCAAAAGTTCAGCGGTACCCTCATTCGCAGCATTGTCGATGACGGCGTCAAACCTCCCCGCCTCATCTTTCGCCCGGAAGTGTTCGACTTGGTGATGGAATGTGCGGAAAAGTACGGCTTCGGTTCCCCCTTCGTGACGGACGAGTACCTTGCCAAGAGGACCCCGGTCTTCTCAATCGAACCCTTAAAAGCATAAGAGGAGTGTTCTGATGGCTGACGGAAAATATCCAATCAATCTTTGGGTCAACGAAGACCGTTTCGCGAAGCTCCAGGCTGCCGGATTGGCGAGCATGACCAAAGATGCCATGGCCGGCCTGAAGGTGATCTACGTTTACGCCAACGACGCCCAAAAGGATAAGATCCTCAAGGTTTTCCCCACGGCCAAGTTTGACTCGGCCACCACCAAAAGCATCGAGCTTCTTCCCCGCAAGGTGAAGGATAAGATCTTCGATCTGGTGATCGAGAAGAAGAGCATCGACGTTCTGGATGACTTCCTGAAAGACTACTAGTCCTCGGGAACGTTTGGGAAGGAAACCTCCATCGGGGAGACGGCAACAAAGCCGTCTCCCCTTTTTTGCCCAGGCTCGGGGTCCGATCCTCGGCATTTGGCGGGGGAATCCCGTCCCCTCCATCCTCGGCCGTTCCCGGTGCATGCAGACGATAGGGGATCGTGGAGAGGGTTGCGAAATCCTCGGCTTTCCCCCCGGTCGTGCGGGAATATTCCCGCGTCTTTGCCGTTGAAAAGCCTCTCGTGGATAGGGTATCCTGCAAGACCGTTTCCTCTGAACCGAAACCGTTCTGTACGGTCTTGTGGGAGATTCGCCTGCATTCCCCACCTTTCACCGCTTTTTCTGCCGCCTCTTCGCCGTTCCGGGACAGTGGTGCCGGGCGAAGAGCCCACGGGGCGCGGTTCTGTTCTGAAACCGGAAACGCAATTGCCGTCACGGAAGGATCTCAAGGCCGACCACGGAGGAAGTCCCATGGCTGAAGCAGCAAACGGTAGTCGCAGTATCCTCATCGCCGGAGCGGGAATGACGGGGTTGAGCGCCGCAGTGGAAGCGGCTGAGGCGGGATTTCAGGTCATCCTGGTAGAGCGGGAGGCCTATCTGGGGGGCCGCGTAGCCCGGATGAACCGGTACTTTCCCAAGCTGTGCCCCCCCGGCTGCGGGCTCGAGATCAATTTCCGCCGCATCAAGAACAACCCGCGCATTCGCTTTCTCACCATGGCGGAGGTCGAGAAGATCGAGGGGGAGGCGGGCAATTTTGAGGTTACCGTCCGGGTTCGGCCCCGGTTCGTCAACGAGAACTGCACGGCGTGCGGAGCCTGCGAGGCGGCCGCTCGAAGCACGTTCCCCAACCCCTTCAACTACGGGCTCGACCGGGTCAAGGCCATCCACCTGCCCCACGAATTCGCCTATCCCATGCGGTATGTATTGTCCCCGGAAGTGGTCGGCACCCGGGAAGCCGAAGAGATCCGGGACGCCTGTCCCTACGGAGCGGTGGACCTCGATATGCAGGTCCGGGAGGTTCCCCTCAAGGTGGGGGCCGTCCTGTGGGCCACGGGGTGGAATCCCTACGACGCCGGGAAGATCCCCTACTACGGCTACGGAAAACACAAGAATGTCGTCACCAACGTAATCATGGAACGGCTGGCTTCGCCGGGAGGCCCTACCGGCGGGAGGATCGTCCGCCCCTCCGACGGGGGCGAAGTCCGTAAGATCGCCTTCATCCAATGCGCCGGGTCCCGAGACGAGAACCACCTGCCATATTGTTCCGGGGTCTGCTGCCTGGCCTCCCTCAAACAGGCCACCTACCTCCTCCAGCAGAATCCCCAGGCGGAAGTCGTCATCTTCTATATCGACATCCGAGCCCCGGGAAAATACGAAGACTTCTTCGCAGCGGTTCAGGCCCACGAGCGGGTGCGACTCATCAAGGGGAAGGCCGGGGAACTCACCGAAGACCCCCCCGGCTCCCGGGTAGTGGTCCGGTGCGAGGACCAGTCGACGGGGGAAATCCTGAAGGAAGCCTTCGACTTGGTGGTACTCGCGACCGGAATGGTTCCTTCCACGGCCACGGAAAAAATCCCCGCGACCTTGACCTACGACGACCATGGCTTTGTCCTCTCCCGGCAGGGCACGCCCGGGATCATCGGGGCCGGTTGCGTCCAGCACCCCGTGGATGTGGCATCGTGCGTCCAGGACGCCACGGCGGCGGCTCTCAAGGCCATTCAGGCACTAGGCAGGAGATAATTCCATGGAGAAGAAACCAGGTGTTTATATCTGTGCGGGGTGCGGCATTGGGAGTGCCATGGATGTTCAGGCCCTGACTAAGGTCGCCGTCGGGGAATTCAAGGTCCCCGTCTGTCAAACCCACGAGTGCCTGTGCGGCAAGGAGGGGCTGGCCCTCCTTCATGCCCACCGTTCGGAGTCCGGGATCAACACCTTCGTCCTTGCCGCCTGTTCCCAGCGAGTCATGACCGATGTGTTTGACTTCGGCCCCGACTGCATCGTGGAGCGGGTGAACCTCCGTGAGCAGGTGGCCTGGTGCCATCGGCCCGGGGAGGAAGACACTCTTATGATGGCAGAAGATCAACTCCGGATGGGAATCATCAGGGCCAGGGAGACGGAGCTGCCCGCTCCTTTTTGCATCGAGGGGCCCAGCAGGAAGGTTCTGGTGGTCGGAGGAGGACTTGCGGGAATCACTGCGGCGAGGGAAGCCGCAAAGGCCGGCTACGAAACGGTCCTGGTGGAAAAGACCGATCGCCTGGGCGGCTACTTGAAGGGAGTTCATAAGCTTCCTCCTCTGGGTCCGCCCTATGAAGAGCCGGAGGAATTCAACCTGGAAGAACTGGTGCGGGAACTGGAAGAGGATTCCCGGGTGACGGTCTATACCGGTGCCCGGGTGGGCCGGATCAGCGGAGCCCCATGCATGTTCGACGTGCAGATCCTGCAGAACGGGTCGGAGATCCGGGAACGCGTGGGAGCCGTGGTCCTGGCCACGGGATCCGTCCCGTACGATCCTCAACGGCTGGAAGGCCTGGGGTATGGAACCTATCCCGATGTGATCACGGCATCCGAACTCGAGTCCATGTTTCAAAACGGCGGGCCCGTGCGCCCTTCCAACGGGCAACCGGTAAAAAGCGTGGCTTTCGTGCTGTGTGCCGGATCCAGGGACCCCCGGCATTTGCCCTATTGCTCGGCTGCCTGTTGCGTGGAATCCCTCAAGCAGGCCAAGTACTTCAAGGCTGCGGATCCTGCGGTCCCCGTCTACGTTTTCTATCGGGACCTGCGGGCCCACGGAACCTACGAGCTTTTCTACAAAGAACTGCAGAAGGACGGGGTGCTTTTTGTCCGCGGATCGGTCACCAGCGTCTCCGACGACGGTTCCGGCGGACTGGTGGTCCAATCCGATGACGTGCTCACGGGTTCTCCGGTCCTGTCCGAAAGCATCGACCTGGTGGTTTTGGCCACGGGAATGGTTCCCACAACCGCTTTCGGGGAACCGTTCAAAGCTCAAACCCCCAAGGAAGGGGAGGAAGAGTCGTCGGTGCCGGAAGACGCCGTTCTCATTTCGAACCTGCTGAACCTGGAATATCGGCAGGGGCCCGAGCTTCCGGCCCTGAAATACGGTTTTCCCGATTCCCACTTTATTTGCTTTCCCTACGAATCCCGCCGCACGGGCATTTATGCCGCCGGTACCGTTCGGGCTCCCATGGATTACGCTCGGGCGGAAGTGGATGGAACCGGCGCCGCCCTCAAGGCCATTCAGTGCGTGGAAATGGTGGCCGAGGGAAAAGCCGTTCATCCCCGGGCCGGGGACCTCACCTACCCGGAATTCTTCATGCAGCGCTGCACCCAGTGCAAGCGGTGCACGGAGGAGTGTCCTTTTGGAGCCATCAATGAGGATGAAAAGGCCAATCCGCTTCCAAATCCCACCCGCTGCAGGCGATGCGGGGTCTGCATGGGGGCCTGTCCGGAACGCATCGTCTCCTTCAAGAACTACTCGGTCGCCATGGTGGGCAACATGATCAAGAGCATGGAAGTGCCCGAGGAGGACGAGGAAAAGCCCCGAATCCTGGTGCTGGTGTGCGAAAACGATGCGTATCCGGCATTGGACATGGCCGGAATCAAACGACTGAGCTACAACCCCTGGGTTCGCTTCATTCCGGTTCGGTGCCTGGGTTCCATAAACCTGGTCTGGATCGCCGACGCCCTGTCCAAGGGAATCGACGGGATCCTGCTCCTTGGGTGCAAACACGGAGAGAACTACCAGTGTCACTTTATCAAGGGGAGCGAGCTGGCCGAGATCCGTATGAGCAAGATCCAGGAGACCCTCAATCGACTCGTGCTGGAATCGGATCGTGTCCGCCTCGAACAGATCTCCGTTGCAGACTATCCTCGACTGCCCGGAATCCTGGATGAATTCGCGGCCAGGGTCCAGGAACTGGGGGCCAATCCTTACAAGGGATTCTAGGGCATCGGGGACCGTCGGCCGGAATGACTTTGTGCCGTGTACGGGCTATAATCCCCTGCATTTCAACCGCAGGCCCCGGGCCGATGAAAAGGAGCGATCGAAGGTGGAACCCAGGATTATTTCGCTGGAGATGAGAGACTATATTGCTGAGATGGGCGCGGAAACCGTGAACTGGTGCATGCAATGCGGCCTGTGCACCAACCTGTGCCCGTGGCGCCTGGTTCCGGGGGAAACGAGCGCCAAGTTCAACATCCGCCACATGCAGCGCTTGGGACAGCTGGGAATGGAGGGTTTCGAAGAGGAAGAGATCCTTTTCGCCTGTTCCACGTGCGGCATGTGCCAATCCAACTGCCCCCGGGGAGTGAAGATCGTGGACAATGTCCGGGCCATGCGGGCCGGCATTGTGGGAGCGGGCATGGCACCCGCTCATCTCCGTCCCATCCTGGGCAGCACCCATGCCAACGGCAATCCTTGGGCGGGACCTCGGCAGAAGCGCACGGAGTGGCAGGGAAAGATGGAGGTCCCCAACTTCACTCCGGACATGGAGTATTTTCTTTTTGTCTGCTGCCACTCCTGCTATGACCCCCGCAGCACCAGGATCGCCCGGAGCATTGTCCGGCTTCTTCAACAGGCCGGGGTGAGCTTCGGGGTGATCGGAATCGAGGAGAGCTGCTGCGGGGAGACCATCCACAAGATGGGAGACGAGGAGCTTTTCCAAAAGTTGGCCCATTCCAACATTCGTCTTTTCAACGAACGGGGGGTCCGAAAGATCGTGACCACATCCCCCCACTGCCTCTGGACCTTCAAGAACGAATACCCCCAATGGGGCGGGGAGTGGGAAGTCTCCCACTACACCCAACTGCTGAGTCGGCTGGTGAAGGAGGGCAGGCTGTCCTTTCCCGGGGAGTTCGCCCGCAAGATCGCCTTCCACGATCCGTGTTACCTGGGACGGCAGAGCGGCATCTTTGAGGATCCTCGAGATCTTCTTGGATCCGTCGCCGGGGTGGAATCCCTCGAGCTGGGAAGGTCCGGTCCCCTGAGTCTTTGCTGTGCGGGGGGGGGAGGGCGTATTTGGGGAGAGGTTCCCATGGGGGAACGGTTCGGAGAGCTTCGAATCACCGATGCGGTGGAGCTCGGGGCCCAAGTCCTGACCACCGCCTGTCCCTACTGCGTCAACATGCTCACCGATGCCTGCACCAGCCTTGGAAAACAGGAATCCCTGGAAATCCTCGAGCTCTCGGAAGTCCTCGCCAAGGCTTTGTGATCTAAAAGGGAACACTTCGACGGGACGGCCCTGGGGGCCGAGACAGCCAAGAAAGGAAGATGCTTTCGATGACATCAAAGCAGGACGCGGAGAATGTGGTGGGCCGGGACTTTTTCCTGGCCAAATGGGAAGAGGATCAATTGACCATGGAGCCCTTTTGTTCCTGCGGACAAGCCCTGGACGAGGACTATTTCTGCCCTAAATGCCAACGGCAGTGTACAATCCATTACTTTGTCTGCGAGGATTCCACGACTCTTTCCGTGGTTCGGCGATTCATCCAGGGGAATCCTTCTTTTCGAAACTTTGAAGCCGACCTCTTGAAGCAATAGATTCCGAGGGTTTTCATGAACTATTCGCTCGATGAGAAATCGACCGGCACTCTCCAATCCCAAAGCCCGTTTCCTTTCCAGTGCCGCAAGGATCTTCCCTGTTTCACCCAGTGCTGCAGGGACGTGAACATCTTTCTGACGCCCTACGATGTGTTGCGGCTTCGGAGGTCCCTGGGACTCAGCGCCCGGGAACTGCTCGAAAGGCACACCCACCATTACCTGGCCGGGCCGTCTCACATTCCCGTGGTTCAGCTCCTGATGGATCCACGGACCCTCAGCTGCACTCTCGTGACCGACCAGGGATGCCGGGTGTACCAAGACAGGCCGTGGGCTTGCCGCATGTATCCCCTGGATCTCACGCCCCGGCAGGGGGAGTATCGGCTTATCGTGGGGAAGGACCGTTGCCTGGGGCTTCGAGAACGAGCCGTTCGGTCCGCGGGGGAGTGGCTCGAAGGCCAGGGAGTGAAGGAATACCTGGAAATGGAGGAAGCCTTCCAACGGGTGATTCCTCCCGGGACAGAACCCGGGCGAACCATGGAACCGGGGCTGGGAAGGCTCTTGTTTCTGGCCTATGACCTGGACCGGTTCGCCGGGCTCCTCGGGGACGAGAAGCTGCAGCGCTTCTACGAATTGGACCCATCCACGCTCGAGGCGGTTCTCCGGGATGACGAGGCCCTGCTGCGCCTGGCCTTTCGCTACATCCGAAGCCAGATGGAAGAGCTGTCTGCGCTGCTGTGAGATCGGTCCCCCAGACCCCCGGACCCAAGAGCAAGGATGAACATGTCGCTGGAAAAGACCGCCCCGATGACCATTCAAGACCGACTGGAGCCCCTCTCGGAGGGGCGATTCCGCTTTGCGTGCCATCCGAAGGTGCCCTGTTTTACCGAGTGCTGCCGGGACCTGCGATTGCAGCTCACTCCCTACGACATCATCCGGATGAAAAACCAGCTGGGGATGACTTCCGGGGATTTCCTGGAAGAGTACGCGGAGATCCGCCCCGAAGAGCAGGGAACCTTGCCCATGGCTTATCTTCGGATGGCAAACAACGAGCGCAAGACCTGCCCGTTCGTTTCTCCCCCGGGCTGCAGGATCTATGAGGGGAGGCCCTCGGCGTGCAGGATTTATCCCGTCGCTCGGGCGTCCCGGGTGCACCCCACGCACGACGCCGTGCAGGAACACTACTACTTGCTGAGAGAAGAGCATTGCCGGGGCTTTTCCGAGCCCCGTGAGTGGAACGTGAGGGATTGGATCTCAGACCAGGGACTGGATTCCTACCATGAAATGAACAATCCTTGGATGGAAATCGTCACCCACCCGGCCATCCGCCGTGCCCAAGGCTTCACCCTGGGACAGCAGCAGATGTTCTTCCTCGCTGCCTACGACCTGGACCGGTTTCGGTCCTTCGTACTGGGAGGCCGCTTCCTGCAGCTCTTTGACCTGCCCGAAGAAGAAATCGAGGCCATCCGGGTGGGGGATGAAAGCCTGCTGCGGCTCGCGTTCCGATGGCTGTCTTTTACCTTCCTGAAAAAGCCCGTCCTCAACGTGAGGCGCACAGGCAGTCCGTGAGATCTTATCAGGAAGCTCGCCCTCAACACAATTCGATGCCTTTCGCCGAGCGGCGCTGCTGGATCCGGGGGGCAAATCTCCCCGCATGGCTTTTTCCGTGCGTGCAGAGGGCGTAGGGGCAACCGGCCGCCCCTACCGGACTTGTCGCAATCCCACTCTTGCCCAGGGGACGGTCCTGCGACCCCATGGATCGACTTCCTCTTGGGACCTGTTCCAGGAATATCGACCTTGCGGCCTCGACCCCCGAAGAATGGTTGTGAACCCTCCGGGTTCGCTCGGAGGCAGCGATCTATCCCCGCCTGATCGCAGATGTGGGCAAAAGGCGGACCTAACCCTCTTCGGAGTCGTCCACGATCCGTGAGCGGGTGGCGTCGACGGACCAGACGGGAAGAGGCCCGCAGGCTCCCGTGGTCGGGTCGTATCGATGGCGGTAGGAACAGGTGTTTTGCATGGTCTTTTCCATGTGGTTCCAGCCCCGGACAAAATAAGGGCAATCGTCGTTGAAGCACACATAGAAAAACTCGGCGCTCCAGGTGGAAAGCATGGGGGTCTTCCACTTGAGCATCTTAACCCCGCAGTGGGGGCAAATGGTCTTGTCTTCGGGTTCCGGCATGGCCAAGACTCCTTTTACCGCTATTCCGAATCATCTTTGAGAGGGACCGGGTAGTCTTTGGGATTGAATACCCGGTTCCTCATGAAGATTTCCGCGAACTGTTTCATGGTGGATTTCATGACCTGTTCGTACTGGGGAACGTTCTTGTCGAAGATGTCCCCGATGGTCTCGTAATTGAGCCGGCTGAGGTCTTCGCACAGGGTCAGGTACTTCCGGCGCAAGTCTTCGGGAAGTGCCCGGACCATGTTCTGTCCCAGCATGGCCTCGAAGAGACGATACATGTCGTGAAGAAGCTTTTTCAGAGCATCCGGGGGGTGCTGTTCGCCCTTTTTTTCTACCAGGACCTTGCAGAAGTTCAGGATATACGGGTTGCGCACCGGGGCGGACGGACTCTGGCGGGGGGGCTCATCGGAGGCCGGTTTGAGGGGCATGATGGATTCCTTTCGTTGGACGATTTCAAGGCTTTACTACGAAGTTGCATACACACCCAAACTTCCCGCCCACAGGATTCAGCCATCTACCCAGAATCTTCACTCAGCATATCAAAGCGACCTTGGGCGCAACTTGGTGTATGGGCTGCTTCCTGCCGGGGGCGGAAATCTTCGTTGCCGGGAAGTATGGGTTTAGCAGATGCGCGCGGGGGAGACAAGAGCCATCGGAATAGGATTCACGGGTCGGGGCGAGTAAGGAAAGAGCCGTTTCTAGGCAAGCAGCCGGCCCAGGACTTGGAAGCACTCCCCCGGGGGGTTCGAGAAATCCGGAATCCGGGGAATGACTCCCGCCACGGAGATCCCGCCAAAATCCCGGACGGCTTCCATGTTTTCCTCGACCAGGTCCCTGGGAGTGGAGGGGTCGAAGGGGTCGATGAACACAATGCCCAAGGGATCGAGGTTCCTGGCTCGAAGGGCCTCGAGGGTAAGGAGCGTGTGATTGATGGTTCCCAGGGCGGATCGGGCGGCGAGGACGGGCCGGGCGCCCGTTTCGGCCGCCAGGTCGATCCCATGTTGGGTGGAGGTCATGGGAACCAGGATCCCACCCGCCGCCTCGAGGACCAGGGGGGAGTGATGAAGCCGTTTTTCCTCCACCACCTTTCGAATCACCCGGGGATCGACGGTGCTTCCTTCGTTGCGGGCGGCAAAGTAAGGGGCCTTGGGTTCCCGGAAGCAATAGATCACGGATTCGGCCGGGTCCCGACCCCGGAGAGCCTCCACGTGTTCGTAGACGAACCGTGCGTCGCTGTCGGTATCGTAAGGGTCCCGGCAGCCCGTCTGGACGGGTTTCAGGTAGAAGGGTTTGAGCCCTTTGGCAAAGAAGAACTGCATGAGAAGCAGGGATAGGACGGTCTTGCCGACTCCCGTATCCGTCCCCACCACAGAAAGGATTTCAGGGTCTTGATTCGAGCTCATCGCAGATTCTCCTCAGCGTGTCCACAAACAGCCGGATGTCGTCTTCCCGGTGCAGGGCCGTAATCCCGATCCGGAGAATGGCCTGTTTCAAAGGCACCGTCGGATATCGTGCCGGGAGGGCATAGATCCCGTTCTCGAGAAGCTTTCGGGACACCCGGACTGCCTTGTCTTCGTCTCCGATCTCCAAGGCCAGGATATGGGCGTCCCCGGAAACCTTAAAACCCTGCTCACGGAGTCTTCGTCGCATGAGTCGACTCATGTCGGCAAGGTGAGACCTTCGGTCCTCGCTCTTCTCGACGATCTCGAGGAGGTCCAGGGCCGAGGCGGCGTGGGCTTCGGGAAGGGTCGTGGTGTAGATCAACGGGGAGCAGAAGTTGAAGAGATAGTCCTTGAACAGCCGGGGAAGGAGCACGAACGCCCCGAACAACCCGAAAGCCTTGCCGAAGGTTCCCAGGGCAACGTCGGCCACCTCCCGGGCAATGCCCTTGCCCCGGGGGCCCAAGGCACCGAAGGAATGGGCCTCGTCCACCACGGTGAGGAACCCGTATTTTTCCTTGAGTCGGCGCAGGCCCGCGACGTTCAAGAGATCCCCGTCCATGCTGAAAAGAGACTCGGTGAGGACCGCGACCTGCGGATGGCCGCTTCCCTCGAGTCTTTTGGCTAGGTGATGCATGGAATTGTGGTTGTAGCCGTAACAGGCGGCCCCGCTGAGAGTCATCCCCTTCACGCTGCTGGCATGGATGTGCTTGTCGAAGATGATGGTGTCCCCTTTTTCGAAGAAAGCGGATAGGATCCCCAAGTTGGCCTGGTAGCCGCTGGGGAAAAACACCGCCGCTTCGTACCCGAAATAGGAGGCATAGGCTTCCTCGGCCCGGTTGATGACGGAGTAATTGCCTGAAACCAGGCGGGAGGAAGAGGACGAGGAACCGAATTTCCGAAAATTCCGAGCGACCTGGGTCCCGACGATTTCCGTGGTGCTCAGTCCCAAGTAGTCGTTGGAGGCGAAGTTCAGGACTTTCTTTCCACCCAGAAGAAGGAATCGGTCCTCTCTGCGGTCGAATTCGGGAGGGTTTCGATAGAGCCCTGCATTCTTCTGCAGGTTCAGCCGGTTTTCATAGCGCTTCGCAAACATGAAAAGATCTTTCCGTAATGAGTTTGAAGGAGGTCTTTCTTGAAACGATCGTCGTATTCGACGGTGGAAAAGAGAAACTCTCCTCCCCAGACGATCCCGTCCTCCCGCCGGGCCTCGAGATGATGAGCATACGAATGAGCGCTGCCGGCTCGCAGTTCGCCGAAAAGACGATAGGGGCCCCGGAGGGTTGATCCCGTCGGGATTGTGCAGGACTGGATCTTCAGCAGGAAAGCGTGTTTCCTGAAATCGTTAAGAAACCGGACGTGATAGGCCCCCAGCTGGGCCAGGGCTTCGATTCCCAGGTAGGCGGGGCCGCCGTGGAAAGTCTTCTCCCCGACGATCTTCCCGGCGCCGACCTCGAGGATCCGGTCCAAGAGAAGAAAGCCCGTCTGCATGGACCGAATCACCAGGGGGTTTTCCACGGTCTTTATTCTCCTCGGGCATGGGACTCGTAGCGTCGAATCACAAGGGCCGCGTTCTGTCCGCCGAATCCGAAGTTCTCGAGGATTGCCGTTCGGCAGGACAAGTTCACGTCGGAGTCAAGAAACCGGACCCGGGGGTTGCAGGGTGCCCGGAGGTTGCGGATCCCGGGAAGGTACCCCTCCCGCATGCAGCAGAGGGCGATCCCGAGCTCGAGGGCGCCGCAGGCCGATGCGATGTGGCCGATCCAGGACTTCAAGGCCGTGACGGGCGGCGAGCCCGAGGGGTACAGTTCCTCGATGAGCCGTGCTTCCACTTCGTCGTTGAGGGGCGTCGAGGTCCCGTGGGCAAAGACCACGTCGATTTCCGACGGCCTCACCCGGGCTTCTCTCAGCGCCGTCTCCACGGCTCTTCTTGCCCCTTTCCCCTCCCTGTCCGGCGCCGTCATGCTGTAACCGTCCAGGGAGCTCCCGTAGCCGCAAACCTCCGCCAGGATCGGCGCATTCCTCCTCTTGGCGTGCTCCAGTTCCTCGAGCAGGAAAAAGGCTCCGCCCTCTCCCGGGACGAACCCGGCTCGATCCGCATCGAAGGGGCGCATGGCCAGGTCCGGGGGAAAGGCCCCGATGCACAAGGCCTGGGCCTTCCTGTAGGCCAGAATTCCGCCGGGGCTCAATCGAGAGTCGCCGCCCCCGGCGAAGGCAAGATCCAGGTGTCCCTCCCGAACGCGGCGAAATCCTTCGCCGATGGCCTGGAGAGACGCTGCGCAGGCGGTGGTGACGGTAAGATTCTCGCCGTGAATTTGAGCCAGCTTCGAAATGACCGAGGCGGCCGTATTGGGCAGGAACCGCAAAATCCAAAGGGCCGGGAGGTCGGGCCGGTCCAGCCTGCCTTCCGCAACCGACGGGAATTCGCCGCCGATATCCAGGTTCGGACCCACCCCCACGAAGAGCCCCGCTCCCGAGCGCTCCTCCCCGGCAATTCCGCACTCGCGAACGGCAATCATGGCCGCGGCTGCGGCAAAAAGAGCTCCCCGGTGGAGGTACCGACTGTCTTTGCAGGGTCCCAGAAAAGACTTGGGACGAAACCCCTCCACGGGGCAGACCACGACCTGCGGGTCCGCACTCGATGGCCGAAAACCGACCCTGCCTTCCTTGAGGCTCTCGAGAATCCGGCCGGGGGTGTCTCCCAGGGAGGAAATCACCCCGGAAGAACTGATAACGACGCGTCGTTTCCCGGACATGGACGATCTATCGGGGTCCCGCTACGGCCCGGACTCCGACCTGCGCCGAAAGGAGAGGCAGGAGCGGGTCGCTTTCGTCCGCCGGGGCGCCGTCTAAGCGATGGGCCGCATAACAGACCAGGTCTTTGATTTTGACCGTGGGGCCCCCCTCGAGGTCCGAGAGGATCTCTTCGATTCGATCCCGGGACAGAAAGGGGTACCTTTCAGCCAGGTAATCCGCCGGCTGAAGGTCCTCCTGTTGGGCTTCCACGAGGTGGAGGCGGAAGTTCTTGAGAAACGCCTCGTCGTCTTCCACCCGGATTTTGAAGCGGTAGCTCATGGCCACGGCGATCTCGAGAAGATCGATGGATTCGGCACCCAGGTCCCGTATGAGGTAGGTTTCGGGGGTCAGTTCCGCATCTTCCAAGTCCAGAATCTCGGTGAGTATCCCTTGAACGGATTCGAAGAGTTCCATGTGCGCTTCCTTTTTCACTTTCCGGACGAGAGTCCGCCATCCATGGTTACAACGGTGGCATTCAGGTTTCGAGCATGGGTTGAAAGGAGAAAGAGAATGGTCCGTGCAACTTCTTCTCCTTCCAATGCCTTTCCCGTGGGGATTTTCCGGGAAACCTGCTTTCCTTCCCTTTCCAGGTAGGCCCTGCCTCTGCCTGCGCGGACGTACCCCGGCCTCAGGATCACCGTGGTGACGCCGCGTCTTCCCAATTCGAGTCCCACGCTGCGATACAAGGCTTCGGACGCCAGCTTGGACGCCGCGTAGAATCCCTGTCCCGGGTTGGGATTCTCGGCGGCCCCGGAGGACACGAAAACCATTCTTCCCTTCCTGCGGCGCAACATGATCCTGGCCGCCCTTCTGAGGAAACAAGCCCTTGAAGACACGTTCTCCCTGAAATACCGTTCCAGGACATCGTCGTCCGCCGCCGCCACCAGCTCCTCATAGTCGCCGTGGGCGAAATCCACGGTGAAGTCCAGGGGGTCCTCTCCCCATGAATCCAAGAGTGCCTCGAGGGTTGTCCTGTCGGCCAGGTCCAAGCGCCTCGATTCATATCGGCCGGAGAGTCCCTCGAGTCCGCGGACGATGCGATCCCGACCGGCCTCGTTTCGATAGGTGAGGATCGGTCGAAGAGCGTCCCCGATCATGGCCCTTGCCAGGTGCAGGGCCAGCTCACAGGAACCGCCCAGGATCAGAGCCAGGGTCCCGGGGTATTCCAAGGTCATCTCTTCAACGATCCCGTCACCAGCTTCTTGTCCCCGGAGGACAGGAAACACCGCAAGGTATCCCCCCGGGCCTCCACCCGGTAGTCGTAAAGACCCGGGACGACAAACTCCCGAAATCGAAAATTCTCGACGGCAACTTCCGAGCCCAGGAACCCCATACCCTCGGCGATTTCCAGAAAAGCCCCCACCACCAGGCTCCCGGGTACCACGGGTCGATCCGGGAAATGCTCGGCCTAAATGGGGTCGGTGGGGTCAAAACGAAGACTGCCGGTCCGAATCTCTTCCTTCACAATCCTTTCCCGCCCCCCTATTCCGTGACCGCTCGAACCGAGTCGTATACAACGGCGCAGAGGGTGTCGATCTCTTCCAGGGAGACGGCAAGAGGGGGCATGAGCACAACGACGTCCCCCAAGGGGCGAATGATGACTCCCCGTTTCCTCGCCTCGAGGATCACCCGGTGCCCCATCCTTTGCCCAAACGGGTAAGGTTCCTTGGTTGCCTTGTCGGCCACGAGCTCGATCCCCACCATGATTCCGCACTGGCGCACGTCTCCCACGTGGGAGAGGGAACGGAAGGCATCGAGGTTTCGCGCCAGGTGGGAGATTTTCCCCTGGAGGGAATCCAGCACGTTCTCCCGGCGGAAAACTTCGAGGCCGGCCAGGGCCACCGCGCATCCCAGCGGGTTTCCCGTGAAGGTGTGGCCGTGAAAGAAGGTCTTGAATTCTTCGTATTCTCCCAGGAATCCTTCGTAGATCTCTTCTGTGGCCAGGGTGGCCGCCAGGGGCAGGTAGCCTCCGGATAAGCCCTTGGCCAGGGCCATGAGGTCCGGCGTCACCCCTTCCTGTTCGCAGGCGAACATCGTTCCCGTCTTTCCAAAGCCCACGGCGACTTCATCGGCAATCATGAAGACCCCGTAGCGGGTGCAAAGTCCCCGTACCTCCCGCAGGTAGCCTCGAGGATGCACCAGAATCCCCGCGGCCCCCTGGACCAGGGGCTCGACGATTACCGCGGCGATCTCCGGGGCATGTTGTTGAAGGATCTTCTCCATTTCCAGGAGGCAGTCCATGGAGCAGGAACCGGGGGACTTGCCCAGGGAACACCGGTAGCAGAAAGGGGAGGGGGCCCGGTAGGCAGGAAAAAGCAACTTCCGGTACATGGAATGGAACAGGTCGATTCCACCCACACTCACCGAACCGATCGTGTCGCCGTGGTAGGAATTGGACAAACAGACGTACCGGGTCTTCGAAGGATTTCCTCGGGGGCACTGCTGATGGTACTGGAAGGCCATTTTCAGGGCGATCTCGACGGCCGTGGAACCGCTGTCCGAATAAAAGACCCGGGTCAGGCCCGGGGGAGCGATCTCGATGAGTTCTTTGGCCAGTTGGATGGCGGGGATGTTGGCCAATCCCAAGAGGGTGGAGTGAGCGATCTTGTCCACCTGGTCCTTTAGGGCCCGATCCAGGGGTTCCTTTCGATGTCCATGGACGTTGGTCCACAGGGACGAGACCCCGTCCAGGTACCGCCTGCCATCCACGTCCTTGAGCCAGCAGCCGTCTCCCTCCTCGATGATGAGGGTTTCTTCCTGCATCCAGCCGCGCATTTGGGTGAAAGGGTGCCACAGGTATTTCTTGTCATCTTCTTCCAGTGATCGCGTTCGCGGGGAGATGGGATCCATGGGAGCTCCAGGGCTGATTTTCCGATTGAGACGATTGCCGGAAGCCGGGTTGCATTCTCGGCCTCCACACAAATGCTCGTAGCAGGAGCCGCATGTTTTGTCAACCCGAATAAATGTTTGGGTTGACGAACCCGTGCACCCTCCCGGTGAAATGCGGCTACGGCCATGGAGAAAACCCGGATGGTGGTCCGCGGCGGCCCGGTTGATTCCTCCTCGGCGGTTTGATACAAAAAAACCCAGTGGGAGTGGTATCGGGCGGTCCGGGGAGCCTCAGGGCCGCGCTGCCTTCAGATGGAAGAGGGACGGACATGTTCGTAAAACAGATGCAGGTAGGTCCCATGGCCGTATTTGCCTACCTCGTCGGGGACCCGGAAACCGGAGAAGGCCTGGTCATCGACCCGGCGGCAAGAGTGGACGACATTCTTCGGCAAGCTCGAGAAAACCACCTGGAGATCCAGTACATCGTGAATACGCACGGGCACGTGGATCATATGACCGGCAATGCGGAAATGAAGCAAAAGACGGGGGCTCGGTTGGTCGTCCACGAACAGGACGCGGAACTGGTGATGTTTACGCCGCTTCCTCTCTACCGGATGCACGGGGCCGAGAAATCTCCCTATCCGGATCTCCTGGTGAAAGACGGAGACGACATTGTGGTGGGAAGCATTTCCTTGCGGGTTCTTCATACCCCGGGGCACACCCTCGGCAGCATCTGTCTCTATACGCCGGGGTATGTCTTCACGGGGGACACTCTCTTTGTGGGGTCCGCGGGGAGGACCGACTTTCCGGGAGGCTCCCGGGCCATGCTGCGCCGTTCCCTCCTGGAAAA
This sequence comes from Syntrophobacteraceae bacterium, assembly GCA_029974695.1. GTDB lineage: Bacteria > Desulfobacterota > Syntrophobacteria > Syntrophobacterales > Syntrophobacteraceae > JAGPLX01. The sequence goes on from JARKQW010000367.1 coordinate 19,470, forward strand.
GCTCTTCAACCTGCCCGACGATACCGTCGTCATGCCGGGACACAACTACGGGTCCACTCTCTCATCCACCATCGGGCATGAAAAGCTTCACAACCCATACCTGAAATAGAGGACGACGGCTCACGGTTCGAGATAAATGACATCCAATCGCCCGCTTTCGCCGTCCAGGTAGCAGAGCTGGTCCGCGTACGCGGGATTGCGGCCGGCAAGGAGCCGGAGGGCTTCAAAGGCGGCGAGTCCCCCGATCACGGTGGGGGCCGGTCCCAGGGCGCCCATCCACTCATCGGACTGACTCTGTTCTTCCCCTCGACCATAGACGTTGCGCAGATCGAAAATGGATTCGGGAAGAAAGGTGCTCACTTGCCCCCACCACCCTACCGCGGCGGTGTGAATGAGAGGCACTTTCTTGCTCTTGGCCGTCTCTGCCAGGACAAAACGCGCCGGGAGGTCGTCCAGGGCATCCATCACCAGGTCCGTCCCCTCCACCAGGGATTCGGCATTCTTTTCGTCCATGGCGACGGGAAACACCTCGACCTTGATCAGGGGGTTCGCGGCCCGCGCCCGTTCCCCGGCTGCCTCAGCCTTGGGGCGTGAGAGCTCCCGGGTGTCGCAATGCCATTGGCGATTGAGGTGAGAGGGGACAAAGACTGCTCCGTCCACCAAGCGCAGGGTGCCCACTCCCGCCCGGGCCAGCAGGTTGATGAGGACCCCGCCGACTCCTCCGCAACCGCAGACGAGGACCCTGCTTTCGCACACGCGTCTCTGTTCCGCAAGGCTCAGGGCACGCACGTTTCCGGCATAGCGCAGGGGAACGATTCGGCTTCGGAGCACCTCGACCACGGCATCTCGGGGCGAGATGCCGTGGTTCTTAGCCCACTCGAGAAGATCGTGATCCTGGATGACCAGTTGAGAGTCCCCCAACTCGTCGACGAGGCAGGCCAGTTCCTCGAGGTGGCGTTCGGCGAGGGATTCTCGTGGGTCGGGATCCCGGGCATTATCTCCCTTTAGCGTCTCTTCCATGGGTTCCTCGGTAACTCTCCTCTTTTCCTACAGAATGCTGATGACGGGCTGGGGCTTTGGGTTCAACGTTTCTTCATTGGCAAAATCGGAAAGGGTCAAGTCAAATACCTGGCTTCCGAAGTGGGAAAAGTCTTCCTTGAGCATCTCGATGAACATCTGGACGGTGATCATGAAGCATAGACATTCGGAGTAATTGTACGACTTGGTCTGCTGGGAGACTTCGAAGAGGATGTAGTTGAGAATTTGATCGGTAATGACCTTTCGGTTGTACTTCATGATGAGCCCGATCATGCTGAGGGCCAGGACCTTTATGTGAAAACTGATCGTTCCTCCCCGCTCCTCTCTGAAATCAGGGTGATCCGTCCGGTAGAGTCGATCCTCCAGGAAAGGTATATTGGGAGGAACGTCGCTGAGGGATTTCCTTTTGTACCACTGATCGAAAGCAGGAAGAAGAGGCGCATACACTGCTTTTCCGTACTCTCCGGAGCTGCAGATGTCGATGGTTGCGTAGTAATGCCGGTACTTCAGGTACCTTTCTTCCAACTTGTTTCGGCCGCCGCTTTTGTGGCCCGCAGCGAGGATCTTGGGTTCCATGACGTCCCCTGTCGACGGTGGTCGATTCCGCGCGGTGGTCTACCCTGCAGGAGGGCATCCCCTCCGTGCCTACCCCCAGGCCGGGATGGATCATTCCGCCGTGCGCTTTTCGTTCCTACCCCGGTTCGTTCCCCATAGACACAATCGTCATTGCCGGACTGTTTTGATAAGGGAATTCTTGTGGAGGTTGAAATGGCCTCTTTGTGAGGACCTCAGCCGGACGCGTATCCGCGGCGTTTCTTTGAAGAGAGCGGTGTCGAGAAAACACCGCTCTCCCCTCATAATGCGATTTGGCT
>JARKQW010000377.1 GCA_029974695.1 Syntrophobacteraceae bacterium
TCCTGGGTTTCCTGCAGATAGCCTTCCGTGGTCTGGATGAACGAGATCCCGTTGAGGGCATTGGCCGAAGCCTGGCGCAGGCCCCGGATCTGGGACCGCATCTTTTCCGACACCGCCAGACCCGAGGCGTCGTCGCCGGCCCGGTTGATCCTGAGGCCCGATGAGAGCTTTTCGATGTTCTTCACCAGGCCGACATCGTTCACCCCCAGCTGCCGCTGGGCGAACAGGGCGCTCATGTTGTGGTTGATGATCATACCTTCCTCCCTGAAAGTTTTTTCCGGCGTCCCTGCCGGAAAATAGTCCTTAACTCGGCGTTGAGAATACCGATATTAAGATCGAGGGGGGTGGAAGGCCGCCCCCGTCACCCGGTGAAAGACCTTCTCCCCCCGTTCATTATATCGGCAGGGGGGTCATGAACTTAAATTTTTTTTTGGAAAAAAAATCGGTTGTGCCGGGAATAGCGCTCCTTCCGCCTTCGGGCATGAGGCGGTGGAACCGTGTCACTTTCTCTTGATATTCTGGCTGAGGTAGCTGTTGACCATGAGCTTGTACCGCATGGGGACCCGGTTTTCCTGGAACTGGATCGCGAAGGCGGCGATGTCTTTGCGCCCCGACACCGGCTCGTGACGGAGCATCGTCCCGGGGATGTCCAGGACTTCGGTGGTATCCTCCATCTCGATCCGGAGGATGACCTCTTTCCCGATGAGAAACTTCGGCACTCCGAGAATTATCAGCTTCGCTCCGGAGAAGGAGAAGTCCCTCAGGATCGCCTTCCGCGGTATGCCCTGGACGAAGAGGGTGATTTCCTTGGCCTTCAGGCCCAGTTTCCTCATCACCTCGTCGGTGAGGAGCACCCGCTCGTCCCGGCGTTTCTGCGAGTTCGCATTGGCTTCCAGAAGGGTGCCCAGCGCCGCGATCAGGTAGTCCGGGGGCCTCTGGGTGAAGGTGATGGCCGCGAAGTTGAGGTCCGGGTTCTGCGGCCCCGTGGCCGTGAAGCCCGTTATCCGGGAGGCCACATGGAAGGCGATGGGATCCAGCTTGTCGTCCCGCTGGAACCCGAAACGCAGGGAAACCAGGTTGTTGGCGCTGCGGGTAACGTCCTGGATGGAAGACTTCACGTTGACGATGACCTTGGCCCCCACCATGGAACTGGAGTAGATGATGCAGGGCCACTGGTAGCCCAGGCACTTCAGGAAAACCTGTTTTCCCGCCAGCCGGATGGCCCTGCTCACTTCCTTGGTGAAGGTTATCTCCGTTTCCCCGTACTGTTCGAAAAGCTGGGAAATCTGTTGACTCGTAAGGATCGACATAGGTTCGTTGTGATATAGTATGGTACTTGGGAATGAAAAGTCAACCAAAGCAGGAGCCCGTTATGAACTCCGTTTTCATCCTCTGCAATCCCCTGATGGACAAGATCCTCCCCGTTTCCCACAGCCGGCTGTCCGAGCTGGGAGCGGTCCCGGGGAGCATGAACCTGGTGGATCGGGATCGGATCGACCAGGTCCTGGGGGGGGACTCCCGGAGCGTCTCCGTCCCCGGGGGGAGCGGCGCCAACACGGCCCGGGGCCTGGCCTGGCTGGCCGGTTCCGATGCCCCCATGGGGCGGCCGGTCTATCTCGGCGCCGTGGGGAAGGACGGAGAGGGCAGGGGCTTCGGGGAGCTTCTGCGCAGGGCGGGGGTGGTCTGCGCCCTGGTGGCCAAGGACGGTGAGCCCACAGGGGTCTCGGCGGTGCTGGTGACTCCTGA
>JARKQW010000389.1 GCA_029974695.1 Syntrophobacteraceae bacterium
AGGGCTGTATGCATGTTCCGGCTGTGACATATCCATTGTGGCTATGGGAGAAAGGCACCAGGACGTGCTGGGTTTGGTGGAATTCGTCCTCAGTCCCGTGCTCATGGATCACCAGTACTTCGGGCAGCTGGGGGACAAGACCCTTCTCGAGATTCCCGAGGCCACCGTGGCCATCGTCAGCGGGGGGCTTCGCAACGAGGAGCACCTCGAGGTCCTGGAAGAGGTGAGGAAGAAATGCGCAGTGCTGGTGGCCCTGGGGACCTGTGCAACCCACGGGGGAATTCCCGCCCTGGCCAACCGCCACCCCATGGCCGATGTCCTCAAGCGCTACTATGAAACGGAAACCACGGATGCCCCCCTGCGCTATCCCGATGACGGACTTCCGCCTCTCCTGGACCGATGTTATGCCCTGGACGAAAAGGTGAAGGTCGACGTTTACCTGCCGGGATGTCCTCCCCACCCGGACCAGGTGTTTGCCGCCCTGGTGGCCCTGGTGCAGGGCACCCCTCTGACCCTGCCCGCCAAGAGCGTTTGCGATCACTGTCCCACGGTGCGCGAGGGCAAGGGGGAGGTAAAAAAGCTGCGGCGTTTCCTGCAATCGCCCCAGTACAAGGGCCCGGATGAACCCCTGGATAAGATGCGCTGTCTCCTGGAACAGGGGATCCTGTGCATGGGGCCGGTCACCCGGGGAGGATGCGGGGGAGACCAAAACACTCCCCGGTGCATGACGGCGCGGGTCCCCTGCCGGGGATGCTACGGTCCCGTGAAGCATACCGGGGATCAGCGCGTGGAGATGCTCAATGCCCTGGCATCCAACGGGATCGATCTTTCGGCCCTTCCCGAATTCGCCTCGATGTTGAGGTTCTCCGGCGCCCACGGCCTGCTCAAAACCATCCCAAAACGTCAGGAGGCGTAAGAATATGGCACAGGTCATCAACATACAACCCATCACGCGAATCGAGGGGCATGCCTCCGTGTCCATCCAGCTGGACGACCGGGGAGAAGTTCTGGACAGCAAGGTCCGGTTCATGTCCCTTCGCGGATTCGAGAAGTTCATCGAGGGGATGCCTGCCGAGGAAGTTCCCCGCGTGGTGACCCGCATCTGCGGGATCTGCCCCTGGCAGCACCACATGGCTTCCAACAAGGCCGTGGACCGCTGCTACGGGGTCGATCTTCCCCCGGCGGGCAGGAAACTGCGGGAACTCATGCAAACCATCTCCCACGCCGAAGACAAGATCCTCCACTTCTACTTCCTGGCGGCCCCGGATTTCGTCATGGGACCGGACAGCCACTTCTCCGTGCGAAACGTCATCGGCATTGCCAAGGCCCATCCGGAACTGGCCGCCCAGGTCGTCCGGATGCGCTACCAGACCAAGATGATCCTCGAAAAATTCGCCGGAAAGGCCATTCATCCCCACGCCGGGGTGGTCGGGGGCTTTTCCAAGCCCCTGCTCGAGGAGGACCGCAAGGAATTCCTGGGCAAGATGAAGGAGATGCTGGATTTTGCCTGCTTCACCCTGGATTTTGCCAAGACCCAGGTCTTCCCCAAGTACCTGGACGCCGTCACCACCCTGGGAGTCATCGAAACCGGGTTCATCGGCACCGTGGACGATGCAGGGGCGTTGAACTTCTACGACGGAAAGATTCGCCTCATGAAGCCCGACGGGTCCTTTACGGACTTCGAATCCCGGGATTATGCCGATTACCTGGGGGAACACGTGGAGCCGTTTTCCTACGGCAAGTTCCCGTACGCCAAGTGCTGGGACGAGGGATTCTCCCTGGACGTCCACAATCCCCGGGGGATCTACCGGGCCAATACCCTGGCCCGCATCAACGTGGCGGATCGCATGGCGACCCCCCGCGCCCAAGCGGAGCTCGAGGAGTTCCGGGAAAAGTTCGGCAGACCGGCCCAGCTCACCCTGCTGCACCATTGGGCCCGGCTCATCGAGGAGGTGTACGCCTGTGAGCATGCCGTGGAACTGCTCGAAGGTCCCGAGATTTGCGACCCCAACGTGAGGGCCAAGGTCCAGCCCAGGGCGGGCAGGGGAGTGGGATGCGTCGAGGCGCCCCGGGGCACCCTCATCCACGACTACACCACCGACGACAACGGGTGCATCGTCAAGGCCAACCTCATCGTGGGGACCACCCACAACCTGGGACCCATCAACCTGAGCGTCGGCCAGGCGGCCCGGGCCCTCATCCATGACGGGGTCGTCGACGAGACGATTCTCAACAAGATCGAGATGGCCGTGCGCGCCTATGACCCCTGAATTTCCTGTGCCACCCATCGCCTGGACGGCGATAGCGGCGTATCCATCGAAGTCAGGGATTCCCGGGGTGAAGTCCTCACGAAATGGCCCCCCGTAAGGGCCGCCCGCTGATTGTCCGCCGACGGCCGTTGCCCGAAGCGGAGTGTTAGGCCCCATGGGCACATGGAGGGACTCATGACGGAAAAGAAAGACAAGAAACGGGTAGTCAAGGTCGAGTCCGCCGACACGGCATGCGGAGGCGTGCCCCACATGACGGTGGATCAGATTGCCGAGAGGCTCAATATTGCGAGCAAGGAACTGTGCTGTCCCGCCTGCGGGCGAATCCACCTCACCGAAGAGGACGTCAGGAAGGCCGAGGCCAAGAAATACAGTGAGACCAAACGGTTCCGGCAGATCAAGGAAGAGGCCGAGGGAGAATGACAGTCCCCGAAATCAGCGGTTTCATGCCGTTGGTTTGCCTCAGAGGACGGGCATAAAGACCGCCCGATACGGGCGGCACGGCATGCCGCGCCCTTGCGGGGACGGGCCAACCGGTCCCGTCGAGGCGGGGGTTCTCCCCCCGTCGGGAGTCCCGCTGAATGGGGAACGACCGGCAAGGATCGCCGGAGGTCGAGCTTCCCGAGGGAGTCGGGGAGAGACGCTGAGAAGACCAGCCCCGGGAGCGGCCTCTCGGACCGGGGGGGCAGCCTTGAGGTCTTCCGGCCCGGGGATGGAAACCCCAACTTTCGGGGCATGGGCCGGGGTTTCCAACCGACCGGCGGGAGGGTCGTCGCCGAAAGTCCTCCCCGTTCCCCGGTGAACCGAACCTGCTCCCCTTCGCGGATGGGAGAGGGCGGGACGGGGGCAGGCAGCCCATTGACAGAGGGGCCCTCGGCCTGGATGGAGCGATTCGGCGGCTACGGATCCCGTTCGTCATGCCCGCGCAGGCGGGACCCGGAAAAGGCACGCATGCGCTCCGGATGCCCGCCCTCCCGGGCATGACCGCCGGATGCCCTCGGAATCGCTCGAAGTTTGGATATGATACAGTCGCATCAGGAGCCGTAAATGCTTGTGATGAAGGAGATGCTATGCTGGTTAGAGATTGGATGAGTACCAAGGTGATCACCGTGGAGGCGGGTGCACCCCTCTCCGAGGCCCTGGACCTCCTCGAGAATTACCACATCGGGATGCTGCCGGTGCTGCGGGAAGGGAAGCTGGTTGGAATGGTGACCGACTACGACTTGAGACCCTTCG